>NZ_JBEOZN010000080.1:0-46129 GCF_040298085.1 Streptosporangium sp. NPDC001681
CAGATACTCGCTGAGCAGGCTGTCCCTGTACGGCTTCGGGCTCTTGAGGTGCGTTGAGGTTGTCGGTCAGCTTCGCCGCCGCGGCCGCGGCGACGAGACCGGCACCGGCGTTGCCCCGGTAGGTGGCGGCGGTCAGCAGCGCCGACGCCGCGGCGTTGCCGTTGAGCGCGGTGACCACCTGGGCGGCGGTGCTGTTGGCCGCACCGGACGCGTCGGTGCCGAGGTTGACCACGACGTCCTTGCCGCTCACCGAGACGCTCAGCGCGGCCGAGGCGGCGTCCGGCTTGACCAGTGCGACGCTGAGGTCGTTGCCGCCCTCGTGCCCGTACGCCTTGGAGGTCACGTAGAGCGTGCTCGCCGCGACCGTGCCGAACTGGGCCTGCGCCTGCCGGCGGTAGCCGTTCGTCTTGTTGGGCAGGTCGACGATCTGGCTGATCTTCGGGAACTCCGCGGCCAGGGCGGTGATCCGGTTGGTGAGCTCGGTGGGGTCCATGTAGCGGTCGACGAAGTCCGCGACGTAGTGCTTGCTCGGCGACTTGCGCTTCTCACCCAGCCACTTGGTCACCGGGACCGTGACCGAGCCGCCCCGGCTGCTGGTGATGGTGACCTTGGTGGGAACCGCGGTGAGGGCCAGCGGCGAGCTGAACCGGTGGTACATGTACTGGCCGGCATCGGTGAAACGCGACATCGTCGCGCTGCCGCCCGAGTCGGGGGCCGTCCCCTTGCCACTGTCCCAGGTGGCGGTGAGCACGGTCTGCGCGTCGGTGGCGCTCGACTTGACCTCCACCGAGAGGAAGTGCTCGTTGTCGAGGCTGGTGAACCACTCGGCGCGGAGCGGGGTCAGCGTGTCGACGTCCGCCGCCTCCGCCTGCGCCGCCTTGGTGAGCGCCTCCTGCCGTGCGGCCCTGTTCTCGGCCACGTCGGTCTGGTCGGAGATGGCATCGCGCACGTCGAAGCCGAGGACGCGCAGTTCCTGAGCCTCCTCCGGGCTCAGTACGGCGTGCACCTCCAGACCCTCGTCGACGGGCCTGCGGTACTCCGCGAGGTCGACGCCCATGTTGTTGAGCCGGTCGATGGACTCCTGGTCGGGAACGATGACGCGCAGCAGCGCCACGCCGTTCTGCTCTGTGCTGGACTGCCGGTCGGGGGCGACCTCACTGGCCTGCGGCGCCGGATCGGCCAGCACAGGCATCGCGCTGAGGCTGAGGGCAAGGGGCAGGGCGAGCACGACCGCGGCGCGACCGACTCTCCTCCCATTGAGGGGGCTCCTCATGAAAAATTCCTCCAGTTCGCGCACACCCCAGGTAGTTGGTCATTCTGGAATGAAGTGCGCAATTGGCAAGAATCCTCGCCAGAGGCCGAATATTCGTCAAGGCCCCAAAAGGGCATATCAGGCGTACTTAAATTCTGTAAGCAAATATTCACATGAAGGTTATATATGACTCGCGCCATTCACCCCGAGACTGTGGTATATAGCAAAGATCAATAGCCTGTCAAGTAAGTACATCGCGTAATTGATGACCGTTTGGGCGATTTGTAGCCCTTAGTACACATATGTCGTGATCGGCGGCCCCCTTCGTCGACCCCACCGTCGACCGGAGCCTGCCGGCGAGGCGCTTGGGGGCGTTGACCATGCCTCGAACCCTCTCACAAACATTTCTCAAAACAATCTCGGCCGAGGACTTGAGTGAGAACGAGTCATGGGAGGGATTCGAGGCTGTCGGCCGTCCCGTGCGGCGTTTTGGTGATCTTCTCTCGGAATCGAGTGTTTGTGAGAAGCGGCTCGGCGCGGGACGAGGCAGGGTGGGGGCCTCCTACAGTGGGTGTTTGTGCTTTACGGCAGATCTGCGGAAATCAGCGCACTCGACGAGGTGATCGCGCGGGCTCGCGACGGTTTCGGCGGCGCGGTGGTGTTGCGGGGCGAGGCAGGCGCGGGCAAGACCGCCTTGCTCGACGCGGCGGCCGCGCGCGGTGGTGCGATGCGGGTGTTGCGGGCCACCGGCGTTGAGTCCGAGTCCGACCTCGCGTTCGCGGCGCTGCACCAGGTGCTGTGGCCGGTGGCCGGTTCGCTCGACGCACTGCCCGAGCCGCAGCGCGATGCCGTGCGCGCGGCCCTGGGGCTTGCCGCGGGCAGTCTCGGCGATCGGTACGGCCTGGCGCGAACGCGGCCCGATCGGCCTCATCCGGGCCGGGGACGGAGGTCGGGGCCGGGCGGGTGGCGTTGGCCGAGCTGGAGGAGAGCGGGCTGGCCGAGGTGTCGGGCACGAGCGTGCGTTTCGGTCATCCGCTCATCCGATCCGCGGTGCACGAGGCGGCCGGTGCCGCCGACGTCCGCCGCGTGCACGCCGTTCTGGCGGAGCTGACCGCGGATGACCGCCGCGCCTGGCACCTGGCCGGAGCCGCCCTGGGTCAGGACGAGCAGGTCGCCGCTGCGCTGGTGGCCGCCGCGGAGCGGGCGCGTGACCGTGGCGGGTACGGCGCCGCCGCCACGGCCCTGGCCAGGGCCGCCGAGCTGACCCCCGAGCCGCGCGCCCGTGCCGTCCGCCTGAAGGACGCCGCCGTCGCGGCCTGGCTCGGCGGCCGCCCGGGACAGGCGGAGTCGCTGCTGGCCGAGGCGCGCGAACGGGCCGACGGGGACGCCACCCTCGCCATGGAGATCGCCCAGCTCCGGGGCCGGTTCGAGCTGAACTCGGGCAACGCCGCCGAGGCCATCCGGATCCTGGCGGCGGGTGACAGCTTGGGCATGCTGGCCGATGCCGTGGAGGCGGCCTCGTACGTCGGTGACACGGCGGCCATCGTCGAGCTCGGCCGACGGGCGGCGGCGCACCCCGAAGGGTTCTTGCGGGACACGGTGGCCGGGATCGGCCTGACTCTGGACGGCGACGCCGCCGGGCCGGGCCTGCTGCGGCGGGCACTGGTGCGAGCCGGCGAGCTGGAGGACGCGGCGGGGTACCTGTGGGCGACGGCCGCGGCCAGCGCTCTGGGCGAGTCGGATCTGGCGACCGAGATGGCCGAGCGGGCCGGGCGAGTGGCCAGGGTGTCGGGGATGACCGGGCAGCTGCCCGTCGTGCTGGAGTTCGTGGCGACCGCAGAGCGTATCGGCGGTCGGCTGGCGCGCAGCCAGGCCGTCTCCGAGGAGGGCCTGGCGCTGGCCCGGGAGGCCGGGTACGAGAACACGGTGGCCGCGCACCTGGCCAACCTGGCGGTGCTGGCGGCGCTGCGGGGTGAGGAGGAGCCCTGCGAGCGGCAGGCCCGCGAGGCGCTGGCCATCGCCATCCCGCACCGGGTGGGATTGCGCGCGGGCGTTGCGGCGTACGCGCTGGCGATGCTCGACCTGTGCCTGGACCGCTACGCGGCGGCGCACGACCGTTTCACGGCCATCGCCGCGGCGCGACCGGGTGCCGGGCATCCGACCGTGGTGTGGCGGATGGCGCCGGACCGCGTCGAGGCCGCCGTGCGCGCGGGCGACGAGGCGGGCGCGCGGGCGGCGCTGGAGGCGTACGAGCAGTGGTCGGCGCACGCCGCGACGCCCGAATCGCGCGCGCTGCTGGCTCGCTGCCGGGGCCTGGCCGACTCCTCCGAGGACGCCTTCGGCGAGGCGCTGCGGCTGCACACCAACCCGTTCGAGGCGGCCAGGACGGCCCTGCTGCTGGGTGAGCGTCTGCGCCGCGCGCAGCGGCCGGGCGAGGCGCGGGCGCATCTGCGGACGGCGTGGGAGACGTTCGAGCAGGCGGGTGCCCGGCCGTGGGCGCGGCGCGCGCTGGAGGAGTTGCGGGCGGCGGGAGAGAGCGGGCAGGCCCCGCCGGCGGCCGTGCTCGACGCGCTGACCCCGCAGGAGCTGCGCATCGCGGGCCTGGTCGCCGACGGGTTGTCGAGCAAGCAGATCGCCGCCCGGCTCTTCCTGAGCCCGCGCACGGTCGAGTACCACCTGTACAAGATCTATCCGAAGCTGGGCATCGGCTCCCGTACGGATCTGGCGCGGCTAGTAGTTCTACAGAAGGCGCCCGTAGCCGGAGACGACATGCTCTGAGGCATGCAAAACGTGACCATCTGGAGTGAGGAGTTCGGCGCCGAGACGGACGCGCCGATCCTGTTGATCATGGGTTCTATGTCGCAGGGCATCCTGTGGCCGGACGAGTTCGTCGGCCGCCTGACCGCCGGAGGCCGCCGGGTGATCCGGTACGACCACCGTGACACCGGCATGTCGGGCACCGTCGACTTCGCGACCGAGCCGTACACGTGGGACGACATCAAGAACGACGTCTACCGTGTGATGGACGCCCACGGATTGGACGGCGCGCACCTGGTCGGCCACTCGGCGGGCGGGCTGCTCGGCCAGTTCATCGCCGTGGAACGGCCGGAGCGGGTGCGCTCGCTGACCGTCATCGCCTCCTCGCCGCTCGGCGGCGGCGAGGGCCAGGTGCTCCTGCGGGCCCTGACGGGGCAGCCACAGCCCGAGGGGAGCCTGCCCGAGCCGGCGCCGGAGTTCGTGGCCTTCTACCGCGCGCTGATGGCCGCCCCGCCGCCGCAGGACCGGCGCGCGCTGATCGACGGCATGATCGCCGAGCAGCGCGTGCTGCACGGCACCGGGCTGTCTTTCGACGAGGACGCGGCGCGCCGGCTGCAGGAGCGGATCCATGAGCGGGCCCGCGACCTGTCAGCGGTGGCCAATCACCGGCTGGCCGCGGCGGCCAACCCCGATTTCGAGCCGGTGGGCGTGCTACACCAGGTGAAGGCACCCACCCTGGTCATCGAGGGCAGCCACGAGCCGGTCAAACCGGGTCACGGCGCGATCATCGCCGAGCGGATCCCGGGGGCGCGGCTGACGATCGTGGCGGGCATGGGGCACACACTGCCGCCCGAGGCGCACGAGGAACTGGCCACCGCCATCCTCGCGCACACAGCAGAGTGACGCACGTTCCTGATCGACGACGAACTGTTCGACGCAGAGCAAGGGCATCGAAGCACCGGGCCGCCCCCGGATGCGGCACGGACGGCAGCTGGGCCCCCAAGAAGGCCATCAAGTTCCACAAACCTCAGTAACACCCACCAAAAACGCAATACGCCTTTAGACCCGCCACCTCCCTCCCCGATCGCTACCCTTCGCAATGAAAAGTCAACGGTGAGTAAAGAGGGCACTCATGGGGCGAAGGTTGATCGTGACGGCGATCGCGGGGGCGGGGGTGGCCGTCGTCGCCGGTGCGCTGCTGTTCGTCTCCGGCGAGCAGGGGTCGCAGGCGGCGAGGTCCGCCCCGCAGATGCCCGCGCGGGAGGACCCACTGACCGGTCAGGAGGTCGCCCAGGCCACCACGATCGCGTCGGCGGGCTCCAGATCGCACCTGGCCGCGGGGCGGATCAAGCTGCTCTACGTGGAGCGCGACGACGACAAGGACACCTCGGACCGCCGCCGTGCGGACGCGTATCTCTACGACTACGGCAGTGACCGGCTCATCGTGCGGACCGTCGACCTCGGCCGGGGCACCGTCGTGCGGGAGACGGTGGCCCGGGGGGTGCAGCCGCCGCCGTCGAAGGAGGAGGAGACGACGGCCGCCGGACTCCTGCTGGCCCACCCGGGATACGGCAAGGTCGCGCGCGAGGCGTACGCCAGGGCGGGGGGCGGGCGGCTGGGGTCGGCGGCGGACCTGGGGCTGCGCGGGCTGATCTTCACCCCGTCCGGCGAGAAGGGACCGGCCAGGCGGTGCGAGGTCCACCGGTGCCTGCGGCTGTTCGTCCGGCTGCCCGACGGCACCTGGCTGGACACCAGCCGACTCGTCGTCGACCTGTCCGCGAAGAAGATCCACACCCTGGAGTGGTAATCAGTGTTCCTCCGTTTCGCCCTCTCCTGCGCCCTGCTCGCCGGAACTCTCACCGCCCCACAGGCGGCCGCACCGATACCGCCGCTCCCCTCGCCCGGCGCGTCGTCCGGCGCTCCGGCGGAGACGACCGCCGCGCAGCCCGCGACGGCACCGTGTAACGCGCCGTACCGGATCGACAAGACCCTGCCCAACGGGGCGCGCTGGCAGCTCTGCTGGGAGATGCGCAACGTCGAGGGGCTGACCCTGACCAGGGTCGTCTACACGCCGAGGAACCAGCGGGCGATCGCCGTGCTGCGCAGCACCTCGCTGGCCCAGATCCACGTGCCCTACGACAGGGGCCGGCCGCGCTACCACGACATCGGGTCGCTGGGCTACACCGCCATCCCGCTCCGGGCGGCCGACTGCCCGCTCGGCGAGCGTCGCGAGCAGTTCGTCTGCGTGACGACCAGGGCCCGCGGCCACGCGTACCTGAAATCGGTCCCCGACCAGCCGAACCTGACGGCCCAGGGGCGTGACCTGGTGGTGTTCGCCGCCTTCCAGGTCGGCTGGTACACCTACCTGGCCGAATGGGCCTTCTCCGACGACGGCGCGATCACCCCGCGGGTGGGGGCCACCGGGTCACTCGCCGGATTCACCACCACGCCGGAGCACGGCTGGCCCATCGGGGTGGGCGACGACAGGTTCGAGGCGAGCCACACGCACAACATCTTCTGGCGCCTGGACTTCGACGTGGCGGGCCGGGCCGACGACGTCGTGGAGCAGTACGACTTCAGCGGCTCGGGCACCGCGAACCGGCGGCTCGAGCGGACGACGTTCAGCACGGAGGCCAAGGCCGTCAGCAGGCCGATGCGCTGGTGGCGGGTGGTGGACCGCAAGGTGCGCAACGCCGACGGGCACCGCGTCTCCTGGGAGATCAACAACTCCGACAGCGCCCAGTACCGGGGCCCCGCCGACGAGGCCTTCACCCGGGCCGATCTCTACGTCACCGACTACCGCTCCTGCGAGCGCCTGGCGAGCGTCAACCCGACTCCCCAGTGCGCCAGGTCCGTCGACCGCTACACCAACGGCGAGCGGCTGACCGACCCGGTCCTGTGGGTCAACGTCGGCTACCACCACGTCCCTCGCGACGAGGACGCCGACCCCATGCCGAGCCACTGGCAGGGCTTCCGCATCACCCCCCGCGACGTCACCGCCAAGAACCCGTACTGACGCCGCCGGGCATCCGGGCCGGATGCCTCGCCCGGCCCGGGTGCCCGGCACCGCCGGTGGAGGGCGTTCCGGTATGCCCCATATAACCGACAATCGTCACTTTTCTCTCACTCAGATCTGCACCTTTTCCCAGCACGCATGGTGATAGTGGACAAGGGCATGGGTTGAGAGACCCGGGTAGGGCAAGGTAGGGGCTATCGATCTACGGGAGTGAGTCATGAACGCGCACTTGGATCTGGACCGGCTCGCGGGCGGAGCGCACCATGACCCGCACTCGATCCTCGGGGCGCACCAGGGTCCCGAGGGTGTGACGATACGGACGCTGCGCCCGCTGGCGCAGAAGGTCCAGGCCCTCGTCGACGACAGGGCCCACGACATGAGGCACGTGGCCCACGGCGTTTTCGCGGTGACGATCCCCGGCCTCGACAAGATCCCCGACTACCGGCTCCGGATCGCCTACCCCGATGCCGAGCCCTACGAGACGGACGACCCCTACCGGCACTGGCCCACTCTGGGCGAGATGGATCTGCACCTCATCGGCGAGGGGCGCCACGAGCGGCTCTGGGAGACCCTCGGCGCGCGGGTCATGCGACACGAGGACACCGAGGGCACGGCCTTCGCCGTGTGGGCGCCCAACGCCCATGGTGTCCGGGTCATCGGCGACTTCAACCACTGGGACGGCACCGCGTACCCCATGCGCTCGCTCGGCAGGTCGGGCGTGTGGGAGCTGTTCATCCCCGGTCTCGGCCCCGGCGACCGTTACAAGTTCGGCATCCTCGGCTCGGACGGGATCTGGCGGGCCAAGGCCGACCCGATGGCCCGGCGTACCGAGATGCCGCCCGCGACCGCGTCGGTGATCGAGAAGTCGGAGTACACCTGGCGGGACGAGGAGTGGATGCGGCGCCGCGCCGACAGCGTCGCGGTGCGGGAGCCGATGAGCGTCTACGAGGTACACCTCGGCTCCTGGCGCCCCGGCCTGTCGTACCGGGAGCTGGCCGTCGAGCTGGTCGACTACGTGGTGGACATGGGGTTCACGCACGTGGAGTTCATGCCGGTGGCCGAGCATCCGTTCGGCGGTTCCTGGGGCTACCAGGTGACGTCCTACTACGCGCCGACCGCCCGTTTCGGCTCCCCCGACGACTTCCGTCACCTGGTCGACAGCCTGCACGAGGCGGGCATCGGGGTGCTGGTCGACTGGGTGCCCGCACACTTCCCGATGGACGACTGGGCGCTGGCCAGGTTCGACGGCACCCCGCTGTACGAGCACGCCGACCCCGCGCGGGGCGAACACCCCGAGTGGGGCACCTACATCTTCGACTTCGGCCGCAGGGAGGTGCGCAACTTCCTGGTCGCCAACGCGGTGTACTGGCTGCGCGAGTTCCACGTCGACGGGCTGCGCGTCGACGCGGTGGCCTCGATGCTCTACCTCGACTACTCGCGGCGCGAGGGCGAGTGGACGCCGAACGAGTACGGCGGCAGGGAGAACCTCGACGCGGTCGAGTTCCTCAAGGAGATGAACGCGGTCGCCTACCGCGAGGCGCCGGGCATCGTCACCGTCGCCGAGGAGTCGACCGCGTGGCCGGGCGTCTCACGCCCGGTGCACCTGGGCGGGCTCGGCTTCGGGTTCAAGTGGAACATGGGCTGGATGCACGACACGCTCGCCTACCTCAGGCACGAGCCGATCTTCCGCCAGTACCACCACCACCAGATGACGTTCTCGCTGATGTACGCGTACTCGGAGAACTTCGTGCTGCCGCTGTCGCACGACGAGGTGGTGCACGGCAAGGGGTCGCTGCTCGGCAAGATGCCCGGCGACGAGTGGCAGCGGTTCGCGAACCTGCGCGCGCTGTTCGCCTTCATGTGGGCCCACCCCGGCAAGCAGTTGCTGTTCATGGGCGGCGAGTTCGGCCAGGGCTCGGAGTGGTCGGAGGAGCGCGGGCTCGACTGGTGGGTGCTCGACTTCGACGGGCACAGGGGGGTGCAGCGGCTGGTCCGCGACCTCAACCGGGTCTACAAGAACTCTCCCGCCCTGTGGAGCGTGGACGCCTCCCCCGAAGGGTTCCGCTGGATCGACGCCGACGACGCGCTGGGCAACGTGTTCTCCTTCCTCCGCTACGCCGAGGACGGCTCGGCGGTGGCCTGCGTGGCCAACTTCTCCGGCGCCCCGCACGAGAACTACCGCCTTGGCCTGCCCTTCCCCGGCTCGTGGGAGGAGGTGCTCAACACCGACGCCTACGACTACGCGGGCAGCGGCGTGGGCAACCTCGGCTCCGTCGAGGCCGTCGAGGAGCAGCGCCACGGCCTGCCGTACTCCACCACACTGCGCGTCCCGCCGCTGGGCGCCCTCTGGCTGCGCCACCCCGGCGCGTCTGAGTCAACCGTGGAGTCCACCGTGGAGCCCGCAGCGGACGAGCGCGCGGTGGAAATCGTACGGGAGCAACCGGGGAGGCGGGCCGCGACCGAGTCGCCCGCCGACGAGCCGGAGGAGCGCGAGGAGGCCGAACCGGCCTGATCGAGGCTCGGTGCCCCGGCGATCGGCTCCCTGACCCGTCTCTTGACCGGTGAGGCGACGGCGACGTTCGGGCGCCGCCCCTTCGGAACGGCCTCCCCGGGAACCGGACCGCAGAGGGCCGGTCACGCGACCGCGTGACCGGCCCTCTCCGCGTTTTCGCCCCCCTGCCTCCACCCGCTTCCCCCAAAACCTTAAATCGGCCTTATATCCATGACCGAGGCATTGACCGCCGGCGAAGGAGAACCTACGCTCAGGAAACTAATAGGAAACTTTCCTATGAGTACGGGGGCTTGGCACTCTCTGACCTGGAGCGACCCTTGCGACGAATTACCATCGGCTCCTTCATCGCAGCGGCGGCGCTGCTGGTTCCCCTGGGGATCGGCACCGCGACGGCCGCCACACCCGCAACCGCGACGTACTCGACCGCCTCCGACTGGGGTTCCGGCTTCGAGGGCAAGGTCGTCGTCAAGGCCGGCACGAGCGCGCTGACCAGTTGGAAGGTCGAGTTCGACCTCCCCGCCGGCAAGTCGATCAGCTCGGCCTGGGACGCGGACATGACCAAGAGCGGGGACCACTACACCTTCGTCAACAAGTCGTGGAACGGCGCGCTGGCGGCGGGTGCCTCGGTGAGCTTCGGCTTCAACGGCGCGCCCGGCGGGGTGTCCGGCGTGCTGAACTGCAAGATCAACGGCGCCACCTGCGACGGCACCGGCGGCCCCGACCCGACGCCCACCCCGACTCCGACGGTGACCCCGACCCCCACCCCCACGCCGACCGTGACCCCGACCGTCGACCCCTCCGCCAAGAAGCTCATCGGCTACTTCACCCAGTGGGGCGTCTACGGCCGCAACTACCATGTGAAGAACCTGGTCACCAGCGGTTCCGCGAGCAAGCTGACGCACATCCTGTACGCCTTCGGCAACACCACCGGCGGCAGGTGCACCATCGGTGACTCCTACGCCGACTACGACAAGGCATACACCGCGGACCAGAGCGTCGACGGCGTGGCCGACACCTGGGACCAGCCGCTGCGTGGCAACTTCAACCAGCTCCGCAAGCTGAAGAAGGCGTACCCGAACATCAAGGTCATCTGGTCCTTCGGCGGCTGGACCTGGTCCGGCGGCTTCACCCAGGCCGCGGCCAACCCGACCGCGTTCGCCGACTCCTGCTACAACCTGGTCGAGGACCCGCGCTGGGCGGACGTGTTCGACGGCATCGACATCGACTGGGAGTACCCCAACTCCTGCGGTCTCACCTGTGACAACAGCGGCCCGAACGCGTTCAAGAACGTGATCTCCGCGCTGCGGGCCAAGTTCGGCACCGGCAACCTGGTCACGGCGGCCATCACCGCCGACGGCTCCACCGGCGGCAAGATGGACGTCGCCGACTACGCCGGCGCGGTCTCGAATCTCAACTGGCTCATGCCGATGACCTACGACTTCTTCGGCGCCTGGGACGCCCAGGGTCCGACGGCTCCGCACTCGCCCCTCACCGCCCTCCCCAACCCCACGAAGCCCGGCTTCTACTCCGACGCCGCCATCCAGAAGCTGAAGGGCAAGGGCGTGCCCGCCAACAAGCTCATGCTCGGCATCGGCTTCTACGGTCGCGGCTGGACCGGCGTGACCCAGGCGGCCCCCGGCGGCACCGCCACCGGTCCCGCCCCCGGCACCTACGAGCAGGGCAACGAGGACTACAAGGTCCTCAAGACCAAGTGCCCGGCCACCGGCACCGTCGCCGGCACCGCCTACGGCTTCTGCAACGGCCAGTGGTGGGGCTACGACACCCCCGCCACCATCACCGGCAAGATGACCTACGCCAAGAACCAGGGCCTGGGTGGTGCGTTCTTCTGGGAGACCAGCGGCGACACCGCGAACGGTGAGCTCATCACCGCCATGTCCAACGGTCTCAAGTAATATCCCAATCACTCGACCCTCCGTGTGCGTCACGCCGCGGGGGGTCGAGCAGTTTCTGAGAAGATCCTCAAAATCCGGGGCAAAGTATTCACTCGGCGCATATCGCTGCTTAGACTCCGAAACGCCCTTTGATCCCCCCGGAGGACGTGTGCGAGTTCGAGCCCTGGTGGCCATGGCGTTGGTTCTCACCATCGCACCTGCGGTACCCGCCCTCGCCGAGAGCCCCCCGGCTCCCCCGAGCGCCTCCGCGAGTCCGTCCCCCGGCCCGGATGAGACCGCGCCCGCCGACGTACCGGCCCCGCCCGCCGACGGCGAGACCCCACCCGGCGACGGCGAGTCCCAGCCCGGCGACGGCGAGTCCCAGCCCGGCGACGGCGAGTCCCAGCCCGGTGACGGCGAGTCCCAGCCCGGTGACGGCGAACCTCAGCCGAAGCTGGAGGCGGGGCTCGCCTCGGAGAGCGACGGGACCCGGGTGATCGTCGAACTGGCGGCCCCCGAGGAGGCGGCGCCGGTGGCCGGGGAGGCGGAGCGGCTACCCGATGCCCAGGTCGTCCTCGAACCCTCCGACACCTCGTTCATCGTGGTCGAGGGCAGCGGCGAGTCACTCGCCAAGCTGGCCGAGGACCCGCGCGTCCTGTCCATCCGCCGCGACCGCACCTACTCCCCCGCCTCACTGGGTTCGCTGGGCTCGCTGGCCTCCAGCCTGCAGGTGATCGGCGCGGACAAGGCGCACGCCGCCGGGATCAAGGGGGAGGGCCAGACGATCGCGATCATCGACACCGGGATCGACGCCGACCACCCCGACTTCGGGGGCAAGGTCGTGGAGCAGGCCTGCTTCTCCGCGACGGACGAGGGCGCGCAGTCCCTGTGCCCGAACGGGCAGACGAGCGACCCCGGATCCGCCGACGCCGAGACCCCCGCCTGCGTCCACGAGCAGGTCAACCTCTGCGACCACGGCACCCACGTGGCGGGCATCGCCCACGCCGTCGCCCCCGACGCGGACATCGTGGCGATCCAGGTCTTCAGCAGGTTCAATGACTGCGACGAGGCGGGCGGGGCCTGCCTGAGCGCGTTCGAGTCCACCATCCTGCTCGCCCTGGAGCACATCGCGAAGCTCAAGGAGGGCGGTAGGAACGTCGCCGCGGTGAACCTCAGCCTCGGCGGCGGCCTCTACGAGAGTGCGTGCGACACCGAGCCCGAGGTGGCGTCGTTGAAGAGCAGGATCGACGACCTTCGCGCCAAGGGCGTGGCCGTGGTGGCCGCCGCCGGGAACGAGGGCGTGTCCGGCGCCGGAGCTCCCGGCTGCCTCTCCGGCGCGGTGACCGTGGGCGCGACGGGTGACGACGACAACATCCCCTACTGGTCCAACTACGGCTCCGTGCTCGACCTCTTCGCCCCCGGCCTGGAGATCGACTCCGCGGTGCCGGGCGGCGGCCACCAGGTCTACAGCGGCACCTCGATGTCCACCCCGTTCGTCACCGGTGCCCTGGCGCTGATGGCCCAGAAGGCACCGGGCACCCCGGACGCGCTGGAGGCCGCGCTGAAGACCGCGGGCCGGCAGATCACCTACGGCAGCGTGACCACCCCCCGCCTCGACCTGAACGCCGCGATCGCCGGGGGCGCCCCCGGCGACCCCATCACCCAGACCCCTCCCCCCGACTCCCCCGATTCCCCGGAGGACCCGTCCGAGGAGCCCGACCCGGAAACCAGCCCTGAGCCGAGCTCGGGTCCCTCCCCATCGCCCACCCCGGCCGATCCGGTGCCGACGCCGATCCCGCTGCCGACGGTGACGGTGACGGTGACGGTGACCGTCCCCCCGACAACTCCCTCGACGGCGGCCCCCACGGTGTGCACGCGCGGCAAGTCCACGAAGACGCTGACCACCGCGCAGTGGGCGACGGAGATCAGCCGGGGCAAGGGGACGATCCCGGACGCGACGCTCGGCTGCTACCTCGGCCTGGTGAGCAAGGCCAGCAAGGTCTTCTCCGAGGTCACCCGCGCCTCCACTCTGGGCACCGCGTACAAGGTGCTCAAACCCGCGAAGAAGACGTCGAAGGCCAAGCTGGAGAGCGAGCTGCTGGCCGCCTGGCTGAACTGGGCGAACGGCGGGGTGAACTTCACCGCGAAGATCAAGGAGACGGCGACGCTGAAGACGGTCCTCACCTCGGTGGAGAAGCAGCACCTGAAGGGCACCACTCCCGCCGCGTCCACCTCGCTGCTCAAGAAGCAGGTGAACGCCCGCCGGGCCGCCTAGTGCGTCGCTCCTCAGACGTGGCCAAACTCCTCAGGGCAGAGGAGGGACGAGGGGCCGGCGACTCTTCTCGCCAGGCGGGCTGCTTCGGCCGCGCGGGTCCGGGAGATGAACGCGAACTGTTCGCCGGACTCTCGTAGGCCGTACCGGCTCCCGCCCGGCCCCCACGGCCGCGGCGCGGGCCGCCCGGTCGCCGTCTGCCCGCTTCGGCGCGATCACCTGCGCACGGGCCATGCGCACCGGGCAGGTGGCGAACATGACCGTCCCAGTGATCTCCAAGCCGGTCTCCAGTGCCCGCCTCTAGCGTCATTCGGGGCCTTCGCGCCGGGCGCGACACCAAAAGTCGGCCCCGGGCATGTGAGCCCCCCTGAGGAGAGATAGTGGTGAAGTCTGGGAGATGAAGAGCGTGAGCCGGCGTCAGTGGAGCAGATGGCAGCGGGCGGTCACAGGACTGACGATCGGCGTATTGGTTGTCGTCTCAGGGTTCGTATGGCGGGCAGTGACGGCGACCGTGACCATAATCCCCTCCTGGACCTACAACGTCGGCTACAGGACCTCCGCGCCGGCGGTGGCCGACGGTGTGGTGTACGTCCTCGGCGGCGAGGCCGACGAGGACAGGATGTACGCCCTGGACGCGGCGACCGGCAAGCAACGCTGGACCCACAAACTTCCCAGAGTTCCCTCAAACGAATACTCCGAACCGGTGGTGGCCGGAGATGTCGTATACACCACCAATGACGGCAGGATGTACGCCCTGGACACGACGACCGGCGAGCAGCGCTGGACCTATGACACCCGTAACCGCGCCAAAGTCGACCTCAGCCCGGTGGTAACCGGCGACGCCGTGTACTTCAATGACGATGCCGGCAGGGTGTACGCCCTGGACGCGGCCACCGGCAAGCAACGCTGGGCCTACAAAAACCACGACCTCGTCGACATCACCTCCAGGCGGGTGGTGGCTGGCGATGCCGTGTACTTCGGCGACGATGTCGGCAGGGTGCATGCCCTGGACGCGGCCACCGGCAAGCACCGCTGGACCTACGAAACCAATAAGGGCGAGGAGGTCGACTCCGGCCCGGTGGTAACCGGCGATGCCGTGTACTTCAGTGACGATATCGGCAGGGTGTACGCCCTGGACGCGGCCACCGGCAAGCACCGCTGGGCCTCCAGAAACCGCAGCCTCGTCGACGTCACCTTCAGTCCGGTGGTGGCCGGAGGGGTCGTGTACTTCGGCGATGACAATGTGTATGCCCTGGACGCGGCGACCGGCGAGCAACGCTGGACCTCTGAAATTCGCGGCATCCCCTGCTCCGGCGTGATAGTGGCCGACGGCGTGGTATATGCCGTATATGCCCGCAAAGCCGAGAAAAGGATGTACGCCCTGGACGCGGTGACCGGCACCGAACGCTGGACCTACGAGGTTTCCAACGGCGACTTCTCCTCCGATCCGGTGGTGGCCGACGGTGTGGTGTATCTCGACGATGACGAGGAGAACAGGGTGCACGCCCTGGACGCGGCGACCGGCACCGAACGCTGGACCTATGAAACCGACGGCAGTATCCACAGGCCGGTGGTGGCCGACGGCGTCGTGTACATCTCCACCACCGGCGGCACGGTACATGCCGTGAGAGCGACGACGGGATAAGGCCGACCAGCCGTTTCTGTCCGCCAACCGGCGACGTCGGCCTGCCGCAGCACATCCATGCAGGAGCCGGTGATGGCGGTGACCGAGCACCTCATCGCCTTCTCGGGGACTGGCTGAGCAATGAATCGTCGTGCTTGGGGAGCACGGGGACAGCGTGACTTCAACGTGAACCTTTGGTGCCACGTCGGGCTAGTAGTCGGTGTAGGCAGCAGACATTGAACCGGGCCCGCACCAAGGTTCGAAACGCGCTGGGGGGAATCGCTGATGAACGACAGTGAACTGCTGGAGAAGATGAGAGCGCAGATCCCCTTGCGGGATCCCGACGAGCTGGCCATGGCCATCGGCTGGCAGCCGGGGGAGCCGTACAAGACGCGGCGATCTCGTCGAGCATGGCTGGGGTCGCTTCCGTCATCCAGTGCCGCGCCCGTGGGGGCGGCGCGGCGGCTGGTCATCGGTGCGGTGGTGACGGCGGGTCTCGTGACGGCCGCCGTGGTCGGCCCGAGCCTGGTGACGGATGGCACGGGCAGCGCCACGTCCTATGCCAGCTCGGCCATCGATATCAAGCAGGAGGGCGGACAGTGGGTGGCCCGGATCAAGGATCCACTCGCTGAGCATGAGAGATACACCGAGGCGTTCAGTGCTGTCGGGCTGAAGGTCGAGTTGCAGCTCGTGCCTGTCTCGCCGACCTTCGTTGGAGACCTGCTCCTGACGGAGAGCCTAGACGGCGCCAAGTCGACGGGAACGTTCGAGGGTGGCCGCGAACCCGTCGGCTGCGAGATCGGCGAGGCAGGTTGCCACCTGGCGTTTCGGGTTCCTGTCGGGTTCGAGGAAGAGGTACGAACTCAGCTGGGCAGGCCGGCGGAGCCCGGTGAGCGCTACCAGGCGGCAGCCTCTGCCACCGCCAAGGGCGAGATGCTCGAGGGCGTGGAGTTGGACGATCGTACGGTGGCCGAGGTGCTCGGGCAGGTACGCAAGCGTGACCTGCAGGTCGTCTACCAGATGGTGAAGTCCGATCCCGACGCTTCGACGGTCAACTGGATCGACGGGAAGAAGGGCCGCTTCCACCTGTCGTACGAGCCCATCGCCGCGGACGCCGTCGGCTCGGACTGGCTCGTGTGGGCGGCACAGCCGCAAAGCGAAGGAGTGGTCAGGCTCGTGGTCACACCACAGCCGCTGAAGGCCGTCGCCCCGAGACCCACCGACGGCCCACCCGAATCCTGATCGAACGCAGCCCGACGTACACCTTGCGGCGCGTAACCGCGAGCGCGCCGCAAGCCGACAGGGCGTCGCGGTGGAATCCGGCGGTTTCCCGGCCGGGTGCTCAGCTCGCTCGACTTGAGCTGAGCACGGTCGTGGAGGTCCTGCGGGCCGGCTTCCCCGACGCGCGCCTTGCGGTGCCGCGCGCTGCGGTGGCGGCGCTCACGCCTGGATGAGGGTGAGGACGTTGCCGGCCGGGTCCTTGACCTGCGCCTTGACCACCCAGCCGTTGTCGGTCGGCGGCATGGTGACCGTGCCGCCCAGTTCGGCCGCGCGGCGGACCGCCTGCTCAAGGTCCGGGACCACCACGCCCAGGGTGACACCGGCCTGTTCGGTTTCAACGATCGCCCCGCCCAGCCCGCCGGGTGTCTGCACCAGCGCATATCCCGGCCCCTTGCGGTTGATCTGCCAGTCCAGCAGATCACCGTAGAAGCGGTGCAGGCCCGCGTCGTCCGGGCCGCCGATGTCGAAATGCGCCACCGCGTTCGCCGGGCGCACAGTCTGCTCGTTCATGTCGTGTCCTCCTGGGTCTCTTCGCTGTCCTGGGCTCGGACGACGGCCGGAAAAGCCCGCACGAGCAGATCGGCAAGCTGGTGAAGCCGTGCAGGGCAGGCCCGGTAGAGCCGATACGTCCGGTTGACTCTCATCGTGACCAAGCCGGTCTTGCGCAGCACCTTCAGGTGCTCCGAAACGCTGGCCGGGGCCAGGCCGAGCCGGTCGGCCAGTTCTCCCGCACCACGCTCACGCTCCCAGACCTCGAAGAGGATGCGCCGACGGTGTCTGCCGGCCACGGCGCGCAGGAGTTCGTCGAGATCATCCGGCTCAATCACGACGGCGATGCTATTTCGGATTAATCCGAAATAGCAAATGATCGATCACCCCCGACGTGAGGCAGGGACCGCGTACCCGGCGGGCAGGTGAACCTCACCACACCACACAACCCCGGCACCGCCGATGAGGGACCACCCACCGCGTCCCCGGCAGGCAGGCGAACACCCGGCGGGGCCGGTGAAAGCAGGACACCGGTGACCCCCGCCCCGCCTCCCCGGAAAGTCGGCGAACCTACGCCGATCCGCATAAGCCCGGTATGTGTCGCTTAGGGTGAAGGGCATGGACGCGACCAAGGTGATCATCGATACCGTCGACCGGTTCAAGCAGCGGCGTACCGCTCCGCTGGTCCTTGAACTCGACCTCACCGAGGGCCTGACCGACGGCGCCCCGGCGGATCCGCTGGGCGCCATCCTCGCAATGCGCAAGACGAGCCTGGCCGACGTACTGGCCGGGCTCAAGCGTGCCAGGAAGGACGACCGGGTCAAGGCCCTGATCGTCAAGATCGGCGTCCAGTCACCGGGGCTCGCGGCCGTCCAGGAGCTCCGCCAGGCCGTCGCCCTCTTCCGGGCCTCAGGCAAGCTGACCGTCGCGTTCGCCGAGAGCTTCGGCGAGTTCGGCGGGGGCACCGTTCCCTACTATCTGGCCAGCGCGTTCGAGCGGGTCTACCTCCAGCCGTCCGGCGACGTCGGGCTCACCGGCATCGCGATGGAGCAGCGCTTCCTGCGGGGCGCGCTCGGCAAGCTCGGCGTCGAGTACCAGCTCGGCCAGCGGCACGAGTACAAGACGGCCGCCAACACCTTCACCCAGGACCACATGACCGACGCCCACCGCGAGTCGATGGGCCGCATCACCGAGTCGGTCACCGAGCAGGTCGTGGCGGGCGTCGCCGAGGGGCGCGGGCTGGAGCCCGCCAGGGTACGCGAGCTGATCGACCAGGGCCCGTTCATCGGCGCCGAGGCCGTCGACGCCGGGCTCGTCGACCGGATGGCCTACCGCGACGAGGTCTACGACGAGGTCAAGCAGGAGGTCGGCGACAACGCGCTGCTGCTGTACGTCGGCCGCTACGCCAAGGCGCTGACCGCGAAGAAGCTCCCGCACCCGGGCGAGCAGGCCGTCGCGCTGGTCCGCGGCAACGGCGCGATCCGGCTCGGCCGCAGCGGCCGCAGCCCGATGGGCGGTGGCGGCGCGATGGGCTCCGACACCGTCTGCGCCGCACTACGCGCCGCCCGCCGTGATGACAACGTCAAGGCGGTCGTCTTCCGGGTCGACAGCCCTGGCGGCTCGTACGTGGCCTCCGACGCCATCTGGCGCGAGGTGGTGCTCACCCGCAAGGCCGGCAAGCCCATCGTGATCTCGATGGGCGACCTGGCCGCCTCCGGCGGATACATGGTCTCGATGGCCGCCGACGTCATCGTGGCCCAGCCGGGCACGCTCACCGGCTCCATCGGCGTGTTCGGCGGCAAGGCGGTCATCGGCGGCCTGCTGGAGAAGATCGGCGTCACCTCGGAGACCGTCGGCGAGGGTGCCAACTCCGGGATGTTCTCCCCCACGAACGCCTTCTCCGAGGCGCAGTGGGCGCGGATCAACGCCTGGCTCGACCGGGTCTACGACGACTTCGTGAACAAGGTCGCCGAGGGCCGTGGCCTGACCCGCGAGCGCGCCCACGAGCTGGCCAAGGGCCGGGTCTGGACCGGGGCCGACGCCCTGGAGAACGGGCTCGTCGACGAGCTCGGCGGTCTGGAGGACGCCCTGGCCGTGGCCCGCAGGAAGGCCGGCCTGCCCGCCGACGCCCCGGTGCGCGCCTACCCCAGGCTCAACCCGCTGGAGCGGCTGCGCCCCGCGGAGTCCAGCGAGGACAAGGCCGCCGCGCTGGCCCAGGTCCGCGTGGAGGCATGGGGCCCCCTCGCCCATCTCGCGGGCGAGCTGGGCCTGCCCTCGTACGGGCCGCTCATCCTGCCGGGCTCGTGGACGATCCGCTGACAGCCCTTCACTGAGAGAGCCGCCGCGTTCGGATGAGATGTCCGGCGCGGCGGCTTTTTCCGTATGGAAAGGGCGAGCGGATCGGGCGGCTTTCGTCACCGAGCCCTCTCCTGTTCGGGCTGCCCTTCTCCCACACGGAGAGGGCGAGCGGCGGTCCGGTAGCTCAGCGGTAGCGGCTCCGGTAGCGGGCCAGCGGTGGAACGGACGCGTTGACGTAGTCGATCCCGAGAACCTTGGCGATGAAGAGCGTGTGGTCCCCGGCCGGGACGACCTTGACCGTCTCGGCCTCCAGCGCGGTGACGCCGCCGTCCACGATGAGGGCCCCGCTCAGCTCACCCCGGTGATGCGGCATGCCCGCGAGCAGCAGCCTGGCACCGGGACGGCCCGCGGTGGCGAACCGGCTGGCGACCGTCTTCTGCCCGGCCGACAGCACGCTGGCGGCCCAGCGGTCGTGCCGGAGCAGCAGCTCGTTGAGATATCCGGCGTTGTCCAGGCTCACCATCACCAGCGGCGGGTCCAGCGAGATCGAGGTGAACGTGCCGACCGTGACCCCCACATCGTCCCGCTCGTCCTTCACCGTGACGACCGTCACCCCGGTCACCACCTGGGCCATGGACTCGACGAACTCGTTCATGGCGCCCATCATCCCGGAGCCGGGCGGAGGCGGAGCATCCGCCCGGCAAGGCCGTGGTCGCGCGGGACCGATCAGGGTTTCGCCAGGCAGGACAGCGACGGCACCGGACGGGTTCGATCATGACCGCTTCCGGCCAGGATCTCCCCATCGCACCCGGTCACCGACGGAGCGATGCCCTCATCATCAGCGGATGTCCGAAACCAGGTCTTAGCCGCTGTTCCTCATGAATGCCGCCGCCTCTTACCAGGCATGAGCTGGTCTTTTAGGAAAACCTCTCTCCGGCGAACCGCACGAGACGACCAAAGGTGATCACATCTTCTCTCTGCGTCGTCGTTTTTGTCTCGTCGCTTCACGACTATGCGTCACAGCTCACTCACATGTTCGATATCTCATCTTCCCAAACCTGACCATCACGTCCTTTATTTGTTCCTTATGTAGATCTTGCGGACTTAAGTGATCCATATGTAATTTCTGATCGTTTGCTTGCACCTAATGCACTCTGAACCGTCAGCTCCGGCCTCGTCCGGTTTCCATGACGGGCTGGGGTAACGCGGGGACGCTCGTTCTCGCGCTGACGTGTTCGGAGGATGACGGCGTATGCGCCGGAGTTTGTCGTGGACGTTTTCGGCGGGCGTACGAACCTGGATAGCGGTTTCCGCCACCGCGGCCGTGACCCCGGGCCTGTTGCTGTTCCAGGCGGTTCCGGTGGCCGCCAAAGTGCAGCCGCCCGCACTTTTTCAGGGCTTTCCCGATACGCCCGAGCAGTTGACCGGCTCTGCGGCGGGATTTCCATCGCTGGTTGATTCCGCGGCCACGGCGACGACCGTGACCGGAGATTCCCCACCCGATGACGGCGGCAAAGGCGAGAAGAAGCCTTCGGGGACATTGCGGTCACTGGAGGGCGGTTCATCGGTTGATGTCAGGGACTTCAAACCGGCCGAGAAGAAGATCGTCCAGTCGTCGTCGAACAGAGCCGGGTCGGGAGTTCTCGTACCGGAGGCTCGCAACACGCTGTCCTTGATGAGCATGTGGGTGGTGGCCTACTCCCCCGATGATCAATCTCAGGTGGACACCCTCACCCCGGAGCTGAACGCCTACGGCTACAACACCGGGATCGGCAGCGGCTCGGTGGAGTACCAGTACAAGATCTGCCAACTGCTGGACAACGGCACCACGGGCACGTGCACGCTGTCGGGGTGGCGCTCCTGGATCAGCCCGGCGTGGACGGTGCCGGCGGGCAAGTTGGCGTGGGGCAAACGCTACGTCTGGGAGGTGACGGTCCGCGACACCGGCACCCAGGAGACCGGCACCCTGTCGAACCTGACCTTCGTCACCGGCGTCCGCCAACCCCTGGCCGGTTCCCATCTGGCCGACCGGGGCGTCAACGGTCAGGAGTTCCACCAGCTCGCCGGCAACTACACCACCACCTTCACCGACGCCTCGGTCTCCACCTCAGGGCCGCCCCTGTCAGTGACGCGCTCATACAACAGCCTGGACTCCCGGGTGGACGGAATGTTCGGGCCCGGCTGGTCGACCCGCTTCGACATGAAGATCCAGCCCGAGGGAGGCACCCCGCAGACCCTGCTGGTCACCTACCCTGATGGCCGCAAGCTCCGTTTCGCCGAAAAATCCGGCGCCGCGGGCAGCCCGGTCTTCTTCCAGCCCCCGCCCGGCGTCCATGTCACGCTGGCCGCGGCCGAGGGCGGCGGCTGGCGGCTGATGGACAAGTCATCGTTCTCCTACACCTTCGATGCCCAAGGGCGCCTGACCAAGCTGACCGACAAGCGTGGCCGTGCCCAGGACCTGCTCTACGACGCGGGCGGCAAACTGACGAAGGTCACCGCGGCCGGCGGCCGGTCGCTGACCTTCACCTGGACCGGCGAGCACGTCACGGCCGTGGCCACCGACCCGGTCAACGGACAACCCCTCACCTGGTCCTACGCCTATGACGGGCAGCGCCTCAGCCAGGCCTGCTCGCCGACGGCGGCTCCCAACTGCACCGTCTACGACTACGCGACCGGTTCCCGCTACCGGGCGAGCGTGCTCGATGACCGGCCGCTGGGCTACTGGCGGATGGGCGAGGTCCGCTCCGGCAACGACCCTGAGGGCGGCCCCTACACCTGCTTTCCCGACGAGACGGGCCAGAGTGGCTGCGCCTACTTCAAGACCGGAGTGCAAAGCGGCAAGCCCGGCGCGTTGACCGGCACCACGAACGCATCGGCCAACTTCCAGGGCAGCGGCACCTCCTCCGGCATCCAGCACTGGGGCCTGTTTCCGAAGATGGGCAAGAGCGTGTCGGTCGAGTCGTGGTTCAAGACCAGCGACTCGGGCTTCATCTTCTGGTCGGGCGGATTCAACACATGGACCCCTTCCTCCTCCTTCAACGGGGTCCCGGGCCTCTACGTCGGGGTCGACGGCAAGCTGCGCGGGCAGCTGAGGGCGTCGTTCGAAGGGGATCCCTACACCCCGGTCACCTCACCCCAGGCGGTCAACGACGGCCAGTGGCACCACGCAGTGATCACCTCCACCGGCGGCGTCACCAAGCTGTACATCGACGGCGCCGCCGCGGGCTCGGCCAATGTGGGAGTGGAGTACATCGACTGGATGGCCTCCACCGTCATCGGCAGCGGCAGCACCGACTCGCGGCTGCCCGGCTCCCCGGCGGGCCGTTCCAACCCCGCGGAGTTCGGCTTCAAGGGTCTCATCGACGAGGTTGCCGTCTACGACCGGGCACTGACGGCCACCCAGGTCAGCGCCCACTACGCCGCCCGAGCCGAAGCGCCCTTCAAACTGAACAAGATCACCCTGCCGTCCGGGCGGGTGTGGATGTCCAACACCTACAACCCGGCCAACGACCGGGTCGCCACCCACGTCGACCAGCACGGCGGCACCTGGAAACTCGGCGAGCCGGTCCACGCCGACACCGGCGGCCTGACGACGGTCACGGTGACCGACCCGAACAACAACACCATCGGCTATACGCACGACGCCCGGCGCGGCTACCGCCCGGTCAGCCGGACCGACCAACTGGGCAAGATCACCAAGTACGAGTACGACACCGGCGGATTCCTCGCCAAGGTCACCGACCCGAACAACAACTTCACCGAGCAGGTCAACGACGCCCGCGGCAACGTCACCGCCGTCAAGACCTGCCGTGAGGCGACAAGCTGTCAGACGACCCGTCAGACGTTCTACCGCAACACCGCTGATGAGTTCGACCCGCGCAACGACCAGCTCACCGTGTCGCGGGACGCACGCTCGGCCAGCACCACCGACAACACCTACGCCACCACGACCGAGTACACCACTCTTGGTGACGTGGCGAAGGTGACGCCCCCGGCCACCTCGGACTTCCCCAGCGGCCGCTCGACCACCTTCACCTACACCGACGGCACCGAACCCGCCGTCGGCGGTGGCACCACCCCGGCGGGCCTGCGCAAGTCGGCCAAGGACCCCAAGAACAACGAGACGACCTACCGCTACACCGCCGCCGGGGACCTGGCCGAGCAGACCAGCCCGTCGGGGCTGAAGGCCCAGTTCGCCTATGACGCGCTGGGCCGGGTGATCTCCAGCACCCAGGTGTCGGAGGCTCACCCTGCCGGGGTCACCACGACGTTCACCTACGACAACCTCGGGCGCCTGCTCACCCGGACCGAGCCCGGGGTGAAGAACGAGGTCACCGACGTCACCCACACCGCCAAGACCACGCTGACCTACGACGCCGACGGCAACAGGCTCACCACCACCGTGGCCGACCTGACCGGCGGCGATCCCGCCCGTACGACCACCTACACCTACGACGCCAAGGGCCGGGTGGAGACGGTCACCGATCCGGAGGGCGGCGTGGTGCGCTCGGCCTGGGATGCCACCGGCGCCCAGGTCTCAACGACCGATCCACTGGGCACCGTTCTCACTTACGCCTACACCAAGCGCGGCGAGCCGACATCCACCACGATCAAGAACTGGACCGGGAGCCCGGTCAACCCGCAGGCTCCACAGGATGTGGTGCTGGAGTCGCGCTCCTACGACCCCGCTGGCCGACTGGCCGGTCAGGTCGACGCGATGGGCCGCAAGACGGCCTACACCTACTTCACCGACAACCGCCTGTCGGAGGTGATCGGTGACGACGTCAGGTTGAACGGCTCCACCACCCCGGCCGACGTGGTGCTGGAGGCCAACACCTACGACGCGGCCGGCAATCTCACCAAGCAGGTCACCGGCGGTGGGAAGGCGACCACCGACTACGTCTACGATGCCGCCGGCCGCCTCACCTCCACCACGTTCGACCCGGCCGACCTCAAGCGCAAGACCGCTTTCGAGTACGACGCGGTCGGAAACGTCACTCAGAAGACCTCCACCGGCGCGGGCACCACCCGCACCGAGTCCACGGTTTACACCTACAACTCGCTGAACCAGATGACCCGCCAGACCGTGGAGAACGGCGCCGACGACCTGGTCACCACCAGCACCTACGACGACCGCGGCCTGCTGACCGCGACCACGGACCCACGCGGCAACGCCTCCGGCGCCACGCCCGCCGACTTCACCACCACGATGCGCTACGACCTCGCCGGTCGGCTCGTGGAGTCGAAGGCCCCCCAGGTGAAGATCGAAAAGAACGGGTCCGCCGCCGATGGACGGCCCACGCTGAAGTACGGCTACAACAGCGTCGGGCTGGCGACCCACACGGTCGACGCCGAGGGCAGAACGCTCACCTCGACCTTCGACAAGGCCGGACGTCTCACCTCAGCGGTCGCCCCGTCCTACACCCCGCCGGGTGGCAGCTCCGTCATCCCCAAGGTCAGCTTCGACTACGACGCGGCGGGCCGCCAGATCAAGGTCACCGACCCGCGCAATTACGTCACCTCCACCGTCTACGACGCGCTGGGCCGCCCAGTCAAGGTCACCGAACCTGGCCCCTCGGGACCCGGCGGCACCCGAGTGGCGGAATATGACCTGCTGGGCGAGCAACTCGCGGCCATCGACCCCACCGGGGCACGTACCGAGGCCACCTACGACGATCTGGGCCGGAAGATCACCCAAACCCAGATCGAGCGCAGGCCCACCACCGCCGCGCACACCACCGCGCTGACCTACGACACCGCGGGCAACCTCACCAAGAGCGTCGCACCGGGTAACAAGACCACCAGCTACACGGTCAATGCCGCCGGGCAGGTCAAAACCGTAACCGACCCGCTCACCCACGCCTCCGCCGTCTCCTACGACCTGCTGGGCAGGGAGACCAAGGTGACCGACGCGCTGGGCAACGCCACCGAGGTCGAATACGACCTCGCCGGACGCAAGATCGCAGCCAAGGACCTCACCAGCACCGGAAGCGTCGTCCGCACCCTCGGCTTCGGCTACGACCCGGCCGGCAACCCGACCAGCACCACCTCCGGCGAAGGGCACGTCACCCAGCGGCAGTTCGACGCACTGGGCCGGATGACCTCACTGATCGAACCGGTCTCCGCAGGCACGTCGATCACCTCGACGTTCGGCTACGACGCCACCGGGGCACGCACCCGCACCACCGACGGCCGAGGCAACGCGACCTGGACCAGCTACAACAGTCTCGGCCTGGTCGAGTCGGTCATCGAACCGGCCACCACGGCCTACCCCAATGCCGCCGACCGGACCTGGACCAGCGTCTACGACGCCTCGGGCAACTCCATCTCCACCCTGCAGCCCGGCGGGGTGCGCATCGACCGTACCTTCGATCCCCTGGGCCAGGTGGTGGAGCAGAGTGGCAGCGGCGCCTCGGTGACCACCCCGACGCGGAGCTTCACCTACGACGCAGCGGGCCGGGTCACCGCGATCGGCGACTACACCCTCGAATACAACGACCGCAGCCTGCTGACCAAGGTCTCCAAGGCCACCAACCAGGTCGCCGCCTACGCCTACGACGCCGTGGGCAACCCCACCCAGCGCGTCGACCCGGCCGGGACGGCGAACTACACCTGGGACGACGCGGACCGGCTCAAGACCGCGAGCGACCCGGTCACCGGCCGCACCTGGACCTACGGCTACGACAACGCCGACCGGCTCAAAACCAAGACCTCCGCCAGCCCGGTCAACACCGAAACCTACGACTACGACGCCGTCGACCGGCTCACCTCGCACTCGGTGAAGAACAGCTCCGGCACCGAGCTGTCGAAGATCGTCTACGGGTGGGACAAGGACGATCTCCTCACCACCAAGACCACCACCGGCACCGCGGGAGCGGGCACCAACACCTATGGCTACGACCGCGCCGGACGCCTGACCTCCTGGACCGCCCCCGGCGGTGCCGTCACCGACTACGAGTGGGATGCCTCCGGTAACCGCACCAAGGCCGGAACCGACACCTTCGTCTACGACCAGCGCAACCGGCTGACCTCCGGCGCCGGAACCGACTACACCTACACCCCGCGCGGCACCACCGCCACCGAGACCAAGGCCGGCGTCACCCGCAACCTCGTCTTCGACGCCTTCGACCGGCTCGTCAACGACGGAGACGCCACCTACGGCTACGACGCCCTGGGCCGGATGACGTCGCGTACCAAGGCCGCCGACCAGCAACGCTTCACCTACTCCGGTCTGAGCAACGACCTCGTCGCCACCACCGACGGCGCGGGCGCCCTGCAGGCCAAGTACGGCCGCGACCCCTTCGGCGGCCTGCTCAGCCTCCAGGAAGGTGCCGGCCCCGTCCTCGGAACCATGACCGACCTGCACGGCGACCTGGTCGGGACCTTCTCCGGCACCGCCCTGGTCGACTCGACCGCCTACGACCCCTTCGGCAAGGTCACCCACCGCTCGGGCACCCAGCGCGCCCTCGGTTACCAGGGCGAGTACACCGACCCGGACACCGGCAAGGTCAACATGAACGCCCGCTGGTACCAGCCCGGCACCGGCGCCTTCACCTCCCGCGACACCGCCACCCTCAACCCCAACCCCTCCATCCAGGCCAACCGCTACACCTACGCCAACGCGAGCCCCCTCACCCACAGCGATCCCACCGGACACAGCTCCATCCAGCTCAACAACGCGAGCTCCATCACCGGCACAACTGGTAGCTCCAGCTGGCAGTCCTTCGACATGAACGCGTACATGAGCGCCCACATCGACAAACTCTCCTCCAAAAGTTTTGATATTACGAAAATTAACTGGCCAAAGCCGGGACAGCCGTACAACGCGTGGGGTGGCGACGGCTCAGGTATATACAGAAGCGACGGACTCTCCGACGTGAAGCCATGGAATCCCGGGCTCTCAGATGACGAGGCGCGACGAATTGGATACACGACTAACGGAAATCCGGCACCGAGCGACTTTTGGAAGACAACCAAAGAGGAGCGGGACCTCTACGAGGTTTTCACCGATTTTGTGGATGACGAGAAGACTCTCAAATCCCTGTGGAAAAAAATAAAGTCATCCAACTCTAAAAAAGCAAATGGAGGGGCTTTCCGTACAGGCATGTCACTAAGCCCAGCCCCTGACAGTGCAGTAAAATTCAAAAATGAGCTCGAAGCCTGTCGGGCCGAATTCACTCTTAAAGTTTGCTCGGAAGTAAAAAACATTTCAGAAATGGCCGACGAGTTTGTCAATGAACGCATAAAAGACTTTGACGGCAAGACGTCCAAAGGTTGGGCAAGAAATGTTCTGAGACACTTCGTTGGCATGGCCATGACATGCTGGAGTCTCGGCTGCGACGTAGCAAAAAAAGTTGCAGAAATGCATGAAAGTTTTGCATTTTCCGACCTCACCCCTCCCCATAAATACAAAAAGGGGACCAAAGAATATGACGATGCCGTCAAGGAGTGGAATAAGCGCGCCCTGGACAGCCAGTTCGACCGAGCAATAAACGATCTAGCCGTCAAGTACTACGAGCAAAACAAAGGGACTCTCGGCACCCGGAATGCCGAATACAACAAATGCAGCTCCCGCTATTATGGCCCTGGCGCACAAGACCTTTTGGGTGGATGCATGCAAAAAGCGAACGAGGCCTTCATGCAAAAAGCATTTGTGGCTGGAATGGTTCAAATGTGCGGCAGAAGCTTCAGTTTTCCCGCCTCAAAAGAAGCACAAAAAGTGAATTGTAAATATGTGGCCCCCTATCCGAGCAGGTAGTTCACGGAGAACACTTCACGACAGATATGGAGAAAATAAATGAGGTTTTTCATACCAAGCAGCAATTGACTCCGATGGTCTACAAGATAAAAATGGCTTATAGTTTGCGACGGCGCGTTCGCCCACCGCGCACACGCGGGTGTGAATGCGGTGGCGGACCACCGACCGCTCGACAGATCTGCTGGCAACGCTTGAACAGCGCGTGAACCGTGCCGTCTACACCCTATTAGCCCCAGCTGGCGCTAACCGACACTCAGCGCCGGTCAGCGTGTCGATTGCTGTCTCACCGGAGACTTATCTCACCTCAGCTTGTCCTTCTTCACCAGCTGTCCAAACTAAAAAGAACTCGAAGTTCGTTTCGTAAGGTCGTTGAGGCCGCTATGGTTTTGATCATGAAAAGGGTGCTTCGCTGGCTACTGATGGTGGCCGTGGCTTTTCTCGTAGTAGCCGGTATTGCCGCCGCTCCTTTGATCTCCGAGATCTGGGAGCATCGCAGGATCTGCGACGAGCTGTACGACCGTGTCGAAGCGGCCTTGACGCCGCTCGACGTCCTGGATGCCGCCCCAACTGGCGCTGTCCCGGTCGGAGAGCGCGACCATGAATGCGGCGACACCGACGACCACTATCCCACCATCAGCCGTTCCTACCGCCCGCCAGAGCAGCACAGCTCGTCCAAGGCCATCGAATCCTTCTATCGGGACCTTGCCCAGCGCAACGGCTGGAAGATCACCCCCGCTGAGCACTCCACTAAAGAGCTGGGATGCATCGTCAAAGAGGTCGAGGGCACAGAGATCACTCTCGATGTCTGGTTCAGCCCGGAGCCAAAGGGCACCTACATAGTAAGTGCCTCTACCTGGCCCTGCTGAGACCCAGCCAGGTCACCAACGCCGCTCTTCCTTGTTTAACCAAGGACCTCCCGTTCGAGTTCGCCGCTGACTAGTCCTGTATTCCGTACGCGCCCCCGATTGACCTGGGGTGATTACCCGCTGCACTGGATCAGATATAGCTACTGACCTGCAACGATGTGGCACGTGCGGAAAACGGGACTAGCTTGGGGCTTCATGTAGCCGATGAGATCACCGCTCTCCACGACTGGCTATGCCATGCAGGGATACTGGTAACGAACGCTGTCACGGGGCCCAAACCGCGTTGATCTCTATCAGTCGCGGCCACCCCGCCCCCAAGGCCCCGGCATGTTGAAGATGTGCTCGCTTGTGAGGGATTTGCGTTCATAGCTGGAACAGGGTGAGCAAGCGGTGGGCGTCATTGCGGTAATATCTCCGGGCATGGGCCATGTTGGCGTGCCCTTTCTGGCGGAACGCGCCGGTGGTGAGGTTTCTGCAGGCCGTCATCACCTGCGGTAACGCCCCGGTGCGGATCCGGCTGGCGTCTTCGCCGAAGGTAACGTCTCGCACGTAATGCGACCGGGTCTCCACGCTCCAGTGCGAGCGGATGTAGCAGCCCAGATGCGCGGGTCCCGCCAAGTCGGCGGGCAGGCTGGTGATGACGTGCACCACTTCCTTACTGACACCGGAGCCGGCCAGATCGCCGACATGACGGACAATGCGTATCACCTGGGCGGCGCGAGGGAAGTCGAGGCCGTCGGCCGGTGCGGTGCGGACGGTACGGCGCTCACTGCGACCGTGTCCCCGGTCGGTCTCGGTGTGGCCGGTGCCCGCATGTTCGTGATCGGCGTCGGTGCCAGCGCTCAGGCGGGCCCCATCGCGGCCGGCAAGAGCGCGCTCTGGTTGTGCTTGACGATGAGCACGTAGTGCGCGCCGGCGTCTTCGACCAACATGCTGGGGCCATGGAATGGAAAGAAGAAATACATTTCGGAAGTGCCAATGCGCTACACGCGCTCGACAAAATAAGTAACCCCCTGCATAAACGTCGATGGATGACCAATGAGCAGAAAGACTCCGAATGAGTGGTGATGGGATCGATTATACGGGAAGGCGCGCACCTAAATATTAATGCATTCAAACCCTTGAACATGGAAACACATCCAGAAGAGATCAGAGATGCGATCAGAAAATCAGGAAAGCAAGAGGCGCTCCTGATTGTGAATGCATATCAACATTAACATCAACGAGGACCTTCTTGTTCAAAGTCAAGGTTCCCGTTCTTGCCCAAGAAAGCGTAGAGGAGATTTACTCCACGTTTTCGACTCTGCGTCAGAGTCATAGTCTCGGTTTCAAATTGTGTCTATCGTTGATTGGTAGAGGTCTTCGAATTTTCGGACCGCTGCGGTGTCCGCGAAGGGGCGGAGGTGGGTTCGGATGGTTTCTATGCGGTCGGTGACGCGGGCTGAGTTGACCTTGACCGCCAGGTTCAGTGACTTCGAGGCGGCCTCGGTGGCCCGTTCGATCTCGCGGGCCTGGGCATAGGCGTCGGCGAGCCAGCTCAGGTAGAGGGAGATCTCCCGCGCGTGCGTGGCGTCGTAGGTGTCGATGCCCTGGGTGAGCAACGGTTCGGCCCTGAGCGGGCGGCCGAGCTCGGTGAAGCACCGGCCGGCCATCACGTCGACCTCACCTCGCTCCAGCCAGTAGACCCACTTCGGGTCCTCATCGCCCTCTCAGTGCAACCCGAACACCTGATCAACCTTGCCGAGCGCCCGTTCAGTGATCACTAAATCTCCCGCCTTGGCGTGTGCCCAGGCCACTCGTTCCAGCAGCAGAGCGCGGGTGCGGGGTGCTTGATCGCTCAGCGCCCTTGACCGCCGTACGGGCCATCATGGCCGCCTCCCTGGGATCACCCACGTTGGCCATCTGATAGCTCAACGAGGACAGCAGATTGGCCGCCGTCGGCTCATCCCCGGCGACATGCGCGGCTTGGATGCCTTTGATGTAGTAAGTCCGGGCGCGACCATACAGTCCCGCGTCGGAGGTCACCCATCCCGCGAGCTGGCAGAGCTCTCCCATGGCTTTCAGGAGTCGGTGTCCCACGTCCTCGCTGTAGGCGGCCTCTCTGGCGACCGTGACGGTCGCCTCCAATTCTTCGATTCCCAGGTTCACGGAACACCGGAGGGCGGACGTTTCAAAGGATGTGCATGCGGACGCCGAGGCGGCGGATGCGTTCTCGGTAGTTGTAGCGCTCAAGGTCCAGCAGGGTTCGTACGGCTTGGCGGGCCATGGGGTGGTCGCGGATGAGGAGGGGAGCCGCCCTCTCCGCGTGTTCCAGTTCGGCCGTGGCGGCCTCGCGGTGGCCGCACCAGAGCAGGCCTCGGGCATAGTCGAGATGGTGGCATCCGACGCGGTTGGCCTGCAGGCCCTTCGGGAGCCGGACCGTCTTTCCCCGGCTCACGGCCTGGGGGCCGTCACCGAGTTCGACCGCGACGGCGACCCCGTGGATGTCGACGTTGGTCTGGCTGGTGCACAGCTCGTAGTAGTTGGTGCGCTGGCGAGGTCCGAGCCGGGTGACCGCCTCACCCGCGAGCCGGTGTCGCGACCACGCCTCGGCGGCGTCGTTCTTGCGGGCCGCGGTGATCGCGGCGCACAGCTGCAGCCCACCCCAGACGGCCAGCGCCTCCGGTTGGCCTTCGACGTACTCATCCTCGATGCTCGCGCGGGCCGAGTCGAGCACGGTGAGCGCGTCGTTCCACGACGTGCTGGCCCACAGGCCGCGTACCTGCAGGTAGGTGTACACGGCCTCGTGGTAGGGGCCGCCCGCCTGCTCCCCGGCCCAGCGGACCCGATTGGTGGTGGTCAGGGAGAGGTCCGCGTAGCCGAGGTTGTAGACCACCGAGTCGGCTGCCAGGTAGGTCAGGCCGAGGTGCTCGACCGCCTTGCTGAAGCGGTCGGTGTCGTGGCCGCGCTCGCCGAGCTGGAAGGTGCATCGGGCGGTGTCGGCGTTGCGTGCGGTGTAGAACACCGCGAGCAACGCTGCCGGGCCGGTGGCCACGGCCAGGACGTTGCCGCGGATCGCCGTCGGCGCGGCCGCCCGGTCCTTGTCTGCGGCGGCGTGGTCGAGGTCCTCCAGCCCCCAGGTGGATCCCGGGCCCGGTGTCCGTACCGGCGCTGGGGCCGCCACCAGCACCGGCCGGGTCGCGCCGTCGGCCGGACGGCACCCCTCTGGCATCATGGTCATCGGCCGACGCGACGGGAGCAGTTCCATATGCATGTCGAGACGTATGGTCCCGCCGGTGCCCCGCCCGTGCTCCTGCTGCACGGTGGTGGTGTCGCCGGTTGGATGTGGGAGCCGGTGCGGGAGCGTCTCGCGCGCGACCACCGGGTGATCGTCCCGGACCTGCCCGGCCATGACCGCAGCGCGGACGAGACGTATCACTCCCATGCCCGCACCGCCGAAGCCTTGACGAGGCTCCTGCACGACGTGGGCGGTCGCGTCTCCGTCGCCGGGTTCTCCCTGGGCGCGCAGCTGACGGTCCTGCTCGCCGCACACCGGCCCGAGCTCGTGGAACGCGTGGTCGTGGTCAGCGCGCAGGCCAAGCCCATCGCGGCCGCCGGGTTCACCCTCGGCCTGCTCGGCGCCACCGCCGGGCTCGCCCGGCAGCGGTGGTTCGCCAGGTTGCAGGCCAAGCAGCTGTTCGTCCCTGGCCCGCTGCTCGACGACTACGTCCGCACGTCCGCGAGCGTCTCGAAGCAGACCCTGCTCGCCGCGGTCGGCGAGAACCTGCGCTTCACGCCGCCGCCCGCGTGGTCGCGTTTCCCCCGCGAGGCGCTGATCCTCGCCGGCGGGCGTGAACGGGGCCTGATGCGGGAGTCGGCCCGCGTGCTGCACGAAGCCCTGCCGGGCAGCGAGCTGGAGATCGTGGCGGACTGCGGGCACGGCATCCCGCTGCAACGGCCCGACTGGTTCGCGGACCGGGTGCGCGGCTGGCTCGGCGCATGACCCGTCCACCGAGCCGCACCCATGGGCGCTCGACGCCAGAGTAAATGACGGAATTGGTCGAGCGGCCACGAGAGTTCGTCGTCACGGTGGCCTTCCTCCCCCACGACGTACTGATCACCGTCCAGAACCCCGGCGCCTCGGAGATTCCCTGCACGAGAAAGCCCGGATCGGACGCCACCGGCGGCCGAGGGCTCCTGCTCGTCAACAACCTCGCCACCCGCCGGGGATTTCACCGCTACTCCACCGGAACCGTCATCTGGTTCGAACTCAGCTCAACCGGCCTAACCGAATGAGCCGCGACAAGAGACCGGGCCGACAAGACGTCTGTCAGCATTGGCGGTTTTTAAGTAGCGTGAAGTGATGTTCTTCGATCCCGTACCGACGGAACAGGAACCCATCGCCCGCCCTGAGCTCCCGCCGTGGTCCGCGCCGCCCTCGCAGGAGATCGGAGCGGTGCTCGCGGTCGAGCGGGTGGTGGCCCGGAGTGCGAACGTCGTGGTGCTCCTGCCGACGATCCGGGTCTTCAGCACCGGCTGCATGCTGGATGTGGAGATCGCGTCCAGGCAGGGTGACCTGCCCGCCGAGGACTGGTGGTACGTGCAGCTGGCCGGGGCCCCGATCGCCCAGGCGTTCGGGCGCGGCAACCGACCGGACTCGCTGTTGCGGCTGGGCGTGCGGTTCGCCGACGGCACGAAGGTCACCACCCTCGAATGGGCACAGAGCACAAAGAGCGCCTCCGGCGATCCGCCGGCCGGGCCGCTGCTGTCCTGGCTTCCGATGGGCAGCGGCATGCGCGGCGGCGAGTTCGGATTCAACAACTTCGGGCTGTGGCTGTGGCCGTTGCCCCCGGCCGAGAACTTCGAGTTCGCCGTGGAGTGGCCACTGGGCGGCGTCGAGCTGACGACCGTCGAACTCGACGGCGCGGCCATCGTCTCCGCCTCCGGCCGCTCGGCGCACTGCTGGCCGGACTCCACCGGGTAGAGCCGTTCACCTGAGCGAGGGGAAGCGGGTTACCCGGTGTGAGTGTCGGCGCCGCGCTTCGTCCACGGCCTTCTCCCCGCCGGAGTCCGCGACGATGTCCACGCGGATGTCGCTCCAGCTGGGAAAGTTCGTCCTCGGTCCTCCTGGCTAGAACAGCTCCATTCGACCCCACTGGCCCCGCCCCGGCCACACAGACGGCTGGTTGGCAGATCCTACGACACAGTAACGATCTTGGACGCCCTGTCTGCGTTCCCGGACACACCATCAGCATTCGAATGTCTCGATGAGAGCCACACCCCCAGTTGAGTCGGCGACCGTCCCAGCAGTCGTGACAGGGTGCACGAATGGCGACGAACCGCGAGTACTCCCCCCATCTCCACCCCACCGGATTCAAACCGTGGTCGGACACCACTCCGGCCCACAGAGATCTCCTCGCGGCGAAAGCGCTTGTCTACGACCCCTGCGGGTTCACCTGCTCGCAGCCGGTCCCAGAAACCGAGGGTGCCGCGTACGCCGCCCACGCCTTCACCCTTGACGGACTCGCCATCCGATTCCGCGCAGCCAAGACGACCCCCACCAAGGTCGGCCAGTTCGTCACCGTATGGAAGAGGTCCCCGGGCGGGCCCATCCAGCCTTTCGACGCAACCGACCCCGTCGACCTCTTCGTCGTCAGCACCCGCGACCATCACCACTTCGGCCAGTTCGTCTTTCCCGTGGACGCGCTCTGCCAACGCGGTGTCGTATCAATAAACGGTTCCGGTGGGAAACGAGCCTTCCGCGTCTACCCACCCTGGGTGACCACCACCAACCGCCAAGCCGGCACTGCTCAGGCGTGGCAGCTGGACCACTTCCTGCACCTGTCCCAGGACCGCCCCATCGACTCCGCCCGCGCCCAAGAGCTCTACCACCCATAGGACGGACAACCCAGCCGGAGTGACACGATCGCCTACGACCTCCAATCATTCGGAATGACTCGTCCAGTACCGTGACAGGCGTTTCCGTACTACAAGTAGCGCCACCTTGTCCACAGCACCCGCTATTGATAAGCACAAAGCTCCATGAACAGCAGCAGAGCAAAAAGGGAAACACCTACGACTGCCCGGGAAAGACGATTATCGGCTCAGAGAGGGATCGAAATGACACGGACACTCGTTGGGCGCCTCCCATACCGTTCCGTCATCGGATGTGTAAGCGCCGCGGCACTGGTGTTCGCGCTGGCCGGATGCGGGGAGGGGCCGTATCTCCCACTCGGTGATCCATTGCCCCGTTCCGTGGCGATGGGTCTCAGCGCCGACGGCAGGCTCCAGTACTTCGCGCCGCTCTGCCCGGGTGAGCAGGTCACGTCGGTCCAGGTCCTGGACTACGCGACCCACCGGGTGCTGTGGGAGGCGTCCAGTCCGGTAAAGAGCATTCGCGAAGGCGGCCGGATCACTGTAGGGGCATCGGAGGAGTTCGAGCAGGTGAAGGTTCCGCTCGTCTCCCCGCTGCCCGACTCCCTGGGCCTGGAGTTGTCCTTCGACGGAAGGGTGACCGGGGTCCAGGCGAGTCGTCGAGCCATCTCCTCTGACATGGCCGGCAGCGACACCGTCCTGACGGATTTGGGAGAGAAGATGAAGGAAGCGGACTTCAGAGCCCGAACGGTGCAGGAAGTCTGCTGACGGCTTCGCGTGTTCATCGCGTTTCTCGTGCTCATGATGTCGATCCTCAGGTTGAATCCCGTGCTGCGGCGGGCCACCGTACGGCTGTAATCCAGCCTCCGAGAAAGCAGCGGCACACCGTACGGCATGCCCCTGAACAAGCAGAAGTCGATCTGGGTACGCCGAGCGCCTCCGATGAAGCCACGCAACCACTACTCAACCTGGGTCCGGCTACCTCCATTCGCCCCTCAACGCCCGTATTTGGTGTTGACTTACCCCTTATGTCAGCCGATCTTGGTGCTTCTCGATGGGGTCCTCGTGAATGGGGCGTGCTCGGGGTCGCGGTACTGCTGCTCGCGGTGAGCTTCCGGGAGGTTCGGTATCACCTGGACGGTCTGGGATCACGGCGAGACCCGCACCGAGCAGTCGACGGCGAACGTCTGGCAGGCCTCCACCGCCTGGTCGGTCGCGGTGCTGTTGGTAGTGGCCGCCGCGCTGCTGTGGAGCCTGCGTAGCGCCGACATGTCGCGACGGAGCCGACCTGCCGCGCTCGCCCTTGTCGCCCTCGGCGTTGTCCTCACGGCATGGCAATGGTGGAGGGTGCGCCCGAGCAACGGGCCGTCCTACAACGGACTCGAAATCGCCCCTGACTTCGGCCCGGTCCTCACCGCCCCCAAACCCGAAGAACAGATCGGATACATCTCCCGGGACGAGTTGTTCAGCCTGCACCTGCCGGGCTACAACGCGGGCGTGCGTTCCGGTCTCTATATCGCGCTGTTTCTGCTCGTGCTGGAACTGGCCCTGATGCTCAGCGCGTTCCTTCCGCGCATCCTGCTACGGCGAGACAGGGCGCAGACAGGATGAACGATCACGTGATCGACAGGGAGCGTGTCAGGGATGTGCTGTCCATCGGGATCGCCGTCGGCGTCCTGATCTGGGGCGCCGTCGGCGCGTGGACGGCCGTCACCGTACAGAACTACCCGTGGAACCAGTGGGTGCCGTTCGCCAACGGAGCGAGCAAGGGCGTGCTACTCGGCATGCTCGCCGCTGCCGGCGTCGCCATCGCACTGGCCGGTGGCTCGGGGACCGGATGGCGATGGGCCGTGTTCATCGGCGCGCTGATCGGTGGCGGCCTGCTGGGTACGATCAAGGATCTCCTTGGCCCGCCGGCCCCCGCGGTGTACTTCGAGGAGCCGATTCCCGATGAGCGGTGGTACGGAACGACGATGCTGCTGCACTGGACGGGCAAGGTGGTGCTGCCCGCCCTGCTGTGTGCCGTGATCCTGCCCCTGCTCGTGGCGCGTCCGTACCGGCGGACACAGTCGCTCCTGGCCGGTGCGGCACTTGCCCTCGCAGGTGTCGCGCTGCTCCTGCTTCCGGCGATCGCCTCAGCTCTCGCACCCGAGGTCCAGGGCAATGGCCAGCACGTCAACGAGGGCTTCAAAGCGGGACTAATCTGCTGGGTCGCCGGAATCCCGGTGTTGGCCGTCGGCATGCTTCGAACGTTCTCGCTCCGCACCGGCCGGCGCGGAGCGCGCACAAAGCGGATACGTTCCCAGTAGCTGTGACGCCCAAGACCTAACGACCTGCCACCCAAATCGAACGTTTCAAAGGATGTGCATGCGTGTGCCGAGGCGACGGATGCGTTCGCGGTAGCTGTAGCGCTCCAGGTCCAGGAGGGTCCGTACGGCCTGCTGGGCCATCGGGTGGTTGCGGATGAGCATCGGGGCGATCTTCTCAGCGCGTTCGAGTGCGGCCAGGGCATCGTCGCGCCTGCCGCACCACAGCAGTCCTCGGGCGTGGTCGAGATGGTGGTGACCCGCGCGGCCGGCCTGCACATCTTTGGGGAGCCGTATCGCCTCTCCGCGCTGCACGGCCTTCGGCCCGTCCCCCAACTCGACAGCCACAGCGACGCCGTGGATATCGACGTTGGCCTGGTTGGTGGACAGGTCGTAGTGGTTGGTGCGCTGGCGTGAACCAAGCCTGGTGACCGCCTCGGCCGCGAGCCGGTGGCGTGACCATGCCTCGTCGGCGTCGTTCTTCCGCGCTGCGGTGATCGCGGCTCGTAGTTGGAGCCCGCCCCAGACGGCCAGTGCCTCGGCTTGGCCCGCCGTGTAGTCGTCCTCGATGTTCGCGCATGCCTTGTCAAGCACGGTGAGCGCGTCGTTCCACGACGTGCTGGCCCACAGGCCGCGTATCCGCAGGTAGGTGAACACGGCCTCGTGGTAGGAGTCGCCCGCCTGTTCCCCGGCCCAGCGGACCCGATTGGTGGCGGTCAGGGAGAGGTCCGCGTAGCCGAGGTTGTAGACCACCGAGTCAGCCGCCAGGTAGGTCAGTCCGAGCAGTCTGAACGCCGCACTTCGATCAGGCTCCGCGTACAGATGGGTGGCTGCCTGTAGCTCGGAGAGCAGAGCCGGTAGTTCCTCCGCCAGCTCGGCATAGCGCGCCTCTCGCCGTAACCAGCGCGCACGTTCGGTCGCCGCGTGAAGTTCGGGCAGTGGCCGTACCGCTCCGGTCCATTCGGGGTCGAGGTCGTAGCGCTCCAACTGGCGGCGGATCTCGGGGATCGCCGAGTGTCCACGGTCCTGGCTCGGGCTGTCGCCTCGGTAGGGACGCGCGGTGAGCTCGTTGGGGTGCATGCGCAGGGCCTTGGCGAGGGTGTTGACCAGCGCGATGGAGTCCAGGGCAAGGCTGTCGTTCTCGATCGCCGACACCCAGGACTGGGCGCGACCGACGCGCCGGGCCAGTTCGTTCTGCGTGATGCCCACGCGCTTACGAGCGCGCCGCACACGGGTTCCCACACTCTCCGCCGCCAGGTCTGAGTAGGCCATGGCCTCAAGGTAACCCGGCGCGACCTGCTTGACCTCCCCCTGCGCCAAAGTATCAGCGGCGCTGATGTCGGTATCTCTCCGCGTTCATAGCGTCACCTTTCGTGAGTGACGGCAGGCGCGGGTGCAACAGGAGATACCCCTGCCCTCTGCGCACTCTGACCGCGACCGAATCGGCCTTCAAGCAAGCGGCCCCTCACCCGCGCAGGGGGAGCCGTCTTGGCCGAGGACCGCGAACATCCAGAAAACCAAGTCCCAGAACCTCATGAAAACGGCTCTGCCCGGCGAGTGACGTCGCCTGGCAGAGCCTCGCCCGCACACTGGAGGTGCGAACTGTGCTCAACCCTAGTAGAGCCGTCAAGATCATCAGGGTTCGCTGGCATGCTGAGCGACCACCCTCGCCCCTGGGCTGCCGCTGGTGCGGTCATCCCCCCTACGCCCACGACGCGGACAGCCTGCCGCACCGGCCCGGACACCTGTGGGAACAGCCCACCCCCGCCCAAGTCCGTACCCGCATGACGGCCCGGCGTCGCCTCGGGCTCTACGGTCGGCTACCCGCGCCCACCATCGTGGCCGCCTGCCCGCCGAGCCGTCCCCGCGCGGGTTCTCTCCCCAGCCGCGGACGCCACTCGCACTCGGCCTCGACGACGGCCGCCCCACCGTACGAACGAGAATCGCCGCCGGGTGTGCGGCCCGGACCGGGCAGGCGCGAACCACGCCGCAAGGCGGTGACGGCATGACCCCCGTCGACACCACCTCTCGGCACGAGCCCTCCGAGGAGGCCGGAGCGCTGCATACGCTGGCGCTGCGGTTCACCGGCTGGTGCCTCTGGTATGGCAAGGCCACCGGCCGCTACTGGGCACTCTCCCCCACCTGGTGCCGAGAGCACATCGGCCTGATCGAGGCCGACACCCCCACCGAACTGGCCGCCCAGATACAGCACATCGAGGACTTCCGCCCCCACCTCGCCCCCGACCAGTCCGGACGTTCCCTCCCCAGGGCAGACCTTGCAACCCCGCCCCTCGACCATGGCGGAGAGAGCAGCACGGACGTCAAAGTCGCTGGAAATACCGAGCACAACGGAATCAAGAGCAAGGGAGGTGACCGAGATGGCAGCACGCCTGTTGTCCGCGCTCGTCGGCGTACTCGCTGACCGCTTCCGTACACCAGCCGACGGCGCCATATGGTCACCGCACCTGGGCCGAATCCCCGGCTGGTCGGCACCCCTGGGCCACACGCCCGTCATCTCCCAACGGTTCGCGGCCACCCCCGACCAGGTCAGACCCGCACGCGTCTTCGTCGCCGAACTTCTCGGTGACGACCACCCGCTCCGTGACGACGCCGTACTCCTGACCAGCGAACTCGCCACCAACGCCGTCGAGCATTCCAGCGGACCGTGCGACGCGGGACCGGTCGACCGCCCACGGGAGTTCGTCGTCACGGTGGCCTTCCTCCCCCACGGCGTACTGATCACAGTCCAGGACCCCGGCGCATCGGAGATTCCCTGTACGAGGAAGCCCGGCCTGGACGCCACCGGTGGCCGAGGGCTCATGCTCGTCAACGACCTCGCCACCCGCTGGGGATTCCACCGCGATTCCAGCGGAACCCTGATCTGGTTCGAGCTCGAATCGGCGTCGGGAACCGGACGTCAGGGGCACCGTCCCGCTGATCGACATGCTCAAGGAGACGGTGCTGCGCACCGGCTGCCTGGACGAGGTCCACACCCTGGCCAGGAAGGCTGATGCTGCTCATCTACGCCTACGGCACCTCGGGGACGGGGCACCGTGCACCGTGGCCCCCTGGGGACTTCCGCGAAGTCGGCTTCCCAGAGGGCCACGGGTGATCCGGCGGTTTGTTCAGTCGGTGGCGTTGGCCGCGCTCGTGATGAGGTCGGTGACGACGCCCGGATGGCTGATCATCGCGACATGGGATGCCGCGACTTGTACGGTGCGGGAGCCGGCGCGCTGGTACTCGTAGCGCTGCAGCGCGGGGGGAATCGCCTTGTCCTGGGTAGCGATGAGCCCCCACGAGGGGATGGTGCGCCAGGCTGCGTCCTGAGTGCGATCGGTGAAGCAGGCGGCGCTGAAGGGACGCTGCGTGGCGGCCATGATCTTGGTCGTGGACGTGGGCAGGTCGGCGGCGAACACCTGCCGGAGCTTGTCGGCCTGCAGATACAGGTCCGTGCCGGTGGTCCCGTCGGGGTTCGGGTACGGAACCGGGTTGAGGGCGGCCTGGATCTCACTGCCGGGATACTTGTCGATGAGTTCGCCCAGAGCTTCGCCCGTGTCGGGGACGAAGGCGGCGACGTAGACCAGCGCCTTGACGTTGGGGTTGCCGGCGGCGGCGTTGGTGATGACCGCGCCGCCGTAGGAGTGGCCGACGAGGATGATCGGCCCGTTGATGCTGCGGAGCACGCCGGCGATGTACGCGGAGTCCGTGGGGAGGCTGCGCAGCGGGTTGGCGGGGGCGATCACAGGGTAGCCGCGCTTTTGGAGCCGGTCGACGACGCCGGTCCAGCTGATGGTCGCGTCGGCGAAGCCGCCGTGGACGAGCACCACGGTCGGCTTGGGGTTGACCGACCTGTTGCTTACGGCCGGTGCGACCGCCGCGGTTGCCCCGGCCGAGCCGACCATCGCCAGAGACAAAGCGATGGCGGCGGTGGCGAGCAGGGTCCTGGCCCGGCGCAGGGTGAATCCGAATCCGTACATGATGATGGTCTTTCTGGTGCGATGCCGATGACGGCCGTGATCAGGCGGCGGCCTGGCGGATGAGGGTGGCCACCGCCGCGGGCTGCGACAGGTAGACCGAGTGGCTGCCCGGCGTCTCCGCGACGGTCGCCCCGGCGCGCTGCGCCATGGCGTGCTGTGCGGGCGGCGGGATCATCCGGTCGTCGGTCGCCACCAGGTACCAGGACGGCTTGGCGCGCCACGCGGGTTCGGTGACCGTGCCGCCGAGGGCGTCCACGCCCCACGGGACCTGCGAGTCGGCCATGAACGCAGCCTGGTCGGCGGACAGGTCCCCCGCGAACGACGCGGCGAACTTGTCCCGGTCGAGGAGGAGGAACCCGTTCACCGGGGGCAGGATCGGCGGGACGGGTGCGCCGGGCGGCGGGTCGGCGATGAGCGTGTTGACCGACTCGCCCTTGTCCGGGGCGAAGGCTGCGATGTACGCCAGTGCCGCCACGTTGGGGTGCGTACCGGCTTCGCTGATGACGACGCCGCCGTAGGAGTGGCCGACCAGGACGCAGGGGCCGTCCAGCCCGTCGATGACCTGGTGGGTGGCGGCGACGTCTCCGGCCAGGGACAGGGTCGGGTTCTGCACGACCGACACGCGGAAGCCGTCGGCGACGAGCAGGTCGTAGACCGCCTGCCAGCCGGAGCCGTCGACGAAACCGCCGTGGACGAGCACGATATTGCGGATCATCACATTTCCTTTGCGAGGAGAGAAGGGTGGAACGCATCCCACGGTAGGAACCGGGCGACTCCCCTCGCATACGTCAAATGACGTCAAATGACGTCAGATGATGTAATCGCCCTCCCGTCCGGCCATGAGACGGCTCAGCTCGCCGCGCGTGGCGATGCCGAGCTTGGGAAAGATGCGCGACAGGTGCGTGCTGACCGTGCGGGGCGAGACGAACAACCGCCGGCCGATGTCGCGGTTGGTCAGGCCGTCCGCGACGAGTTGCGCGATCTGCAGTTCCTGGGCGGTGAGCCGGTCGCGGGCGTCGTGCTTGCGGCGGATCCGCTCACCACTCGCGCGCAGCTCCCGCAGCGCGCGCTCCGACCAGGGCACCGCGCCGAGCGCGTCGAACGCCTCGGCCGCCGCGCGCAGCGGCGCCCTGGCCTCGGCGGCGCGCCGCTGGCGGCGCAACCACGCGCCCCACGCGTGCCGCAGCCGCGCCCGTTCGAACGGCCAGCCGACCAGGTCGTCGCGGAGCGCCTGCGCGAACAACTCCTCCGCGGCCTCGTCGGGCGCGGTGACGGCCCTGATGTACGCGAGCGCGACGAGCCCGACCGGCGACCCGCTCTCCTCGATCATCGGGGCCAGCTCGTCGGCGACCGCGCGCAGCTCCGCCTGCCGCCCGCTGAGCAACGCCGCCTCCGCCAGGTGCGGCAGCGCCCACAGCCGCATGTACTGGCTGTAGCTGACCTCGCCCGGGGTGAAGACGGGGTGCAGCGCGTCCCAGGCCGCGCCGAAGGTCCCATCGGCCAGCTCGGCGGCCCCCCGCGCGATCTGCACCAGGGCCAGCATCGGGTGCGCGCCCGCCGACAGGAACGCCCGTTCGGCCGACGCGGCCAGGTCGCGCGCGACGTCCGTCGCGCCGCGCAGCGCGTGGATCTCGGCGGACACGGCGTCCACGGTGAGTACCCACTGCGGCTGCCTGGTCTCCATGGCCAGCGCCCTGGCCTCGGCGGCGGCGACGACCCCGAGCCGGGTGTCGGCGAGCCGCGCCGCCGACGTCGCCTGCCCGACGAGCGACTGCGCGAGCGACCCGAACGGCCCCCGCGCCCGCATCCCCGCGATCGCCTCCGCGTACAGCCGCGCGCCCAGCGGGAACGCCCCGACCGCGTTCGCCGCCATGCCCAGCAGTTGCAGGTTGCGCGGGCTGACCCAGCTCGCCGTGCTCAGCTCGTCGAGCCTGGCCAGCACCTGCCTGCCGCGCTCCACCGGGGTGATCATCGCCAGGGACGCGACGATCTGCGGGTCGTTCGCAGGCACGGCCAGCCGTTCGATCGCGGCGAGCACGGGCGCGCGGCCCTCCGGCGTGGGGTTGGAGAAGAACCAGCGCATGCTGACCCCGGCCAGCCAGCGCAGTGCGAACGCCGAGCCGTCACGTGCGCGCATCTCGTCGAGAAACCCGCCAAGGTCGGACAGCCGGTCCACGCCGGTCCACACGAAATGCAGGGCGATGTCGCGGAAGTAGGTGAGCCTGGACCGGTCGATCGGGGCGAGGTCGGCGTCCTCCGCGCGGCCGACGAGGCGTTCCAGGGCGGCGCGGTCGCCGAGCTCGAAGGCCATCATGGCGGCGTCGATCAGCCGCACGCCCCGGCGGGCCGGGTCCGCGCTGAGGTAGGCGGCGCGCTCCAGCGCCTCCAGCGCGCGCCCCGACGCGCCCCTGCCGTCGGCGCGCAGCGCGGCGGCGGCGAGCCCGGCCGCGATGTCGTCGTCGTAGGACGTCGCGGCGGCCGCCCGGTGCCAGATCCTGCGGTCGTCGTCCTCGGGCAGGGCGGCGGCGAGCGCGGCGTGCGCGTCGCGTAGCAGGTCGGCCCCGGCCGCCTGGACGATCGCCGACCTGATCAGCGGGTGCCGGAACCTGACGTGCGCGGCGTCGGCCACGACCAGCCCCGCCCGGGTCGCGGGGGCCAGCGCGGCCGCGTCGATCGGCGCGCCCGCCAGCAGGGACGCGGCCCGCGTGTTCTCCTCGATCGCGTCGTCCTCGTTGACGGCGGCGACGAGCGCCAGGGTCCTGGTGTCGGCGGGCAGCGCGGCGAGCGCCTGGGCGAACGCGCGCTCCAACCGCTCCGTCAAAGGCAGTCTGCTCGAGGCGAGCACCTCCTGGTCCTGCCGGGACGCCAGCGCGGCGAACTCCATCAGCGCGAGCGGGTTGCCCGCCGCCTCCGCCAGCACGCGGGTGCGCAGCGCGATGCCCAGGTCGGGCGCGATCCTCGCCAGCAGTTCCGCCGCCGCCTGGTCGCTCAGCGGCGGCACCGTCAGCGCGGGCAGCCCCGACGCGGCGAGCCTGGCCTGCGCGTCGGCGTCGTCGCGCAGGGCCGCCAGCAGCACGACGGCGTCCGAACGCAGCCGGCGGCCGACGAACGCGAGCGCCTCCCAGCTCGGCTCGTCCAGCCAATGCGCGTCCTCGACGGCGAGCACCACGGGCGTGTCGCCCGCCAGCGCGGACAGCCGGTGCAGTACGGACATCGCGGTGCGCAGCGGCCCGCCGTCGAGGTCGCCGGGCGCGAGCCCGGTCCCCGCGAGCAGCCTGCGCAGACCCTCGTACGGGACCTGGCCTTCGGCGGGCACGCCGGTCACGGTCAGCACGCGCGCGCCCCTAGCCGCGGCCTCGGTCGTGGCGGCCCCGAGCAGCGCCGACTTGCCGACGCCCGCCGCGCCGCTCAACACGAGCGCGCCGCCGCCCTCCTTCAAGCCGTCCAGCAGTGCCAACAGGTCGCGCAGTTCGGCGTCTCGCCCCACGAGGGCGTGCGGTGTCACGAGGACGATGTTCACACCGCACGCCCCGAGCCGTCCAATTTCAGCTCGTGCCCTGCCGTCCCGGCCGGATGTGCGTGAGCATGGATGAGCTGGTCGGGCATTGGACCGCAGGACCTTCGATGGGTTCCGGCAGGAATCATGCGCGGGCCGCTCACCTTGCCCGCCTGGACCGGCACGGCCGCGCTGCGGCCGCCGCCAGGCCACGAGGCGTACTGATATCGCGCCGATCGCTCTGATTACGATGAGACATATGTACTCCTGGAACGCGGCCGCCCCGATTCCCTCCGTGGGTGCCTGGGATGAGGCGTTCACCGGCCTGCATGGCGCCAGTCGGATCAGCGTGCCCGACCCCACCGTCCCGTGGACCGGGCACCTGGACTGGCAGCGGTCCGCCAACTACGCTCTCGCCCGCTGCTCCGGCAGTCAGGAGGTGGTGCGCCGAGAGTGGCGGCACATCCGATCGGATCCGCGGGGAACCTACGAGCTGCTGGTGCCGCTGGCAGGGACGGCATGGGTGGAGCAGGGGCCGTCATCGACCGAGATCCGGCGCGGCTGCATGGTGCTGTGCGATATCGACCGGCCGTTGGCCTTCGCCCACGACGCGGACTTCCTGTCGATCGCGTTCATCATGCGCGAGCAGGACGTCGCCACCCGCAGCCCGTCCGCGACCCGCGAGCCCATGATGATCGACTCTTCCAGCGGACTGGGCAAAGTAGTCAGACATTTGGTGACGACGCTGCAGGAAGAGCGTGAGCAGTTCTCCGAGACGGCCTTCGACATCGCGTGCGATCGGCTGCTCGACCTGGTGTGCCTGGCGGCCGAGGGCGGCGTCGATTCGGCACCCAGCGGGCAGCGCGCCCTGGTGGAGGCCTCGATCCGGCGCTACGTTCGCCGGCACGCCTGTGACGCGGACCTCGATGTCACCGGCATCGCACGGGCGCTCGGCTGGTCGACGCGCTACATCCAGCAGGTACTGCAGGCGGCCAACACCACATCGCGCGATCTCATCCGCCACGAGCGGTTGCAACTCGCCCGGTCCAGGCTCGCCAGTGTGAGCTGGGCGGCCTCGTCCATCGCACAGATCGCGCACGCCTGCGGGTTCGGAAGCCACGCGGCGTTCGCCACCGCATTCCGGCAGCAGTTCGGCAGAACGCCCCGCGATGTCCGCCACGACGCTCTGCACCCCACGCTGGGATCGGCGGCCACGCCCGCGGTGGCGGAGCCGCTGACCGGATCCGGCGAACGCGGTGTGCTCGGCTGAACGCGCCGGTCGAGACACACCGCGGTGCCGCGACGCTAGTGCCTGGCCGGACTGAAGTACCGGCGCGGGTTGTCCACCAGCATCGTGGTCAGTTGCGTCTGGGTGACCCCGGCGCTGAGCAGCGCCGGAAGCACCTGCTCGTGCAGGTGGGTGTAGTGCCAGTTCGGCGCGACCTGCTCGCGCACGCCCGGAGGGAACCAGTCGATGTGG
>NZ_JBEOZN010000081.1:0-45789 GCF_040298085.1 Streptosporangium sp. NPDC001681
TTCTGTTATTGTTTTTCTTTGTTTTGAACTTCGTGGCCGGCGGCTCCCGCTAGTGCGCGGTGCCGCCCGCCTCGCGAGATCTCGCGAGGCGGGCGGCACACCTCGCTGTCGTTGGTAGGACTACAGAGGCGGAAGCCGTACACCATGCGCTTTGACTCACTGATCGACTCGGTAGGCCGGACCCCGATGGTCGGCCTGCCCAGGCTCTCGCCCTCGGAGGACGTGCGGATCTGGGCCAAGCTCGAAGACCGCAACCCGACAGGTTCGATCAAGGACCGTCCGGCGCTGTGGATGATCGAGCAGGCGGAGAAGGACGGGCTCCTCTCACCGGGCTGCACCATCCTCGAACCCACGAGCGGCAACACCGGCATCTCGCTGGCGATGTCCGCCCGGCTCAAGGGTTACCAGCTGATCTGCGTGATGCCGGAGAACACCTCCGAGGAGCGCCGCCAGCTGCTGCGCATGTGGGGGGCGCAGATCATCTCCTCGCCCGCGGCGGGCGGCTCCAACGAGGCGGTCAGGGTCGCCAAGGGGCTGGCCGCCGAGAACCCCGACTGGGTGATGCTCTACCAGTACGGCAACCCGGCCAACTGGCGCTCGCACTACGAGTCGACCGGGCCGGAGATCCTGGAGGACCTGCCCTCCGTCACCCACTTCGTGGCCGGTCTGGGCACCACGGGCACCCTGATGGGCGTCGGCCGGTTCCTGCGCGAGCACGTCCCCGACGTGAAGATCGTCGCCGCCGAGCCGCGTTACGGCGAGCTGGTGTACGGCCTGCGCAACGTCGACGAGGGCTTCATCCCCGAGCTGTACGACGCCGAGGTCCTGACCACGCGCTTCTCCGTCTCCTCCGCCGACGCGCTGCGGCGCACCCGGGAGTTGCTGGCCGCAGAGGGCATCTTCGCCGGGGTCTCCACCGGAGCCGCGTTGCACGCCGCGCTCGGCATGGCGGCCAAGGCCGTCAAGGCGGGGGAACGGGCCGACATCGTCTTCGTGGTCGCGGACGGCGGCTGGAAGTACCTGTCCACCGGTGCCTACGAGGGGACGCTGGACGAGGCCGAGGAGCGGCTCGAAGGCCAGCTCTGGGCCTGATGTGAGGTTTCCGCGACGGGTCGGGGCGGCGGGTTCCGTGAGGCCTGTGGCGGGAACGGCACCGGGGCCGGTGGGTACGGGGCCGGGCTGAGGCCTGTCTCGGGAATCGGATCGGCGGGCGCGGGGCCGGATGACAGGTGAACGATGAAGGGCGGGCGTCCCGGTGGGACGCCCGCCCTTCATCGTCCCCGAGGGGAACCGGTTCCCGGCGGGAGCCCGCCGGGAACCGAGGGAGAGCTACTCGTTGAGCAGGAGCCGCAGCGAGAAGGTCGCCTCGCTGCCCGACTGGGTGCCGCTCACGCCCACGCCGCGCAGCACCTGGAGGTTGGCCTTCTCGTCGCCCTGCAGGCCTTCGAGATAGAGCTTCTCAATCTTGTCCAGGTCGACGAAGACGGCGAAGGTCGCCTCGTCGGCGTTGGGGATCGCGAGCTGGAAGGTCTCGCTGTCGCCCAGGGCGCCGTCCTTGTCGAGCTCGGCGGCGTACTCCTGCGAGCTGGCCAGGACGAAGGTGCCGTCACCGGGGACCTTGGCGAGCTGCGGGACGGCCGTCCCGGTGGCGGCAAGGTACTTCTCGATCTTGCCGACGACCTCCTGCGCCTTGGCCGGGTCGGTGACGACCTTCGCGCCGAACTTCGGCTGGTCGCCGTCGAGGCCGCCTGCGTCCAGCGCGAAGGTGATGTTCTTGCCGAGCAGCGTCACCAGATCGTCGGGGAGCGACAGTCCGGCCTGCTGCTTGGCCTGGTCGACGAACTGCTGCACGCCGCCGCCACCGGCCGCGTCGGCCGACTTCATGAGCTGCGTCCACTGCTTGCCGATCACCTCGCCGAGACCGGAGATCGAGACCGCGCCGGCGGTGGAGGCCGGAAGCGTGCTGATCCGGGAGGCCTCGGGGGTGCCCATGTCCAGATTCTGGGCACCGCGGCTGATGCCCGCGAGCTCGATGTACCCGCTGTCGAAGCGGAGGGCGCCGGCCACCCGGACGTTCTTGATCTGGGCGAGGGTGGCGGGGTCCTGGGACGCCACTTCGGGAGTCAGCTGGGCGATCTTGCCGGCGTCCGCCCAGAAGGAGAGGACGCCGGTCTCGCCGAGGGCGCTCAGGTCCTCGGAGAAGGTGGCGTTCTCCGACAGCGGCGCGGCGGCCGCGGCCTGGTCGGCCTCCGCCTGGGTGGGGCTGAGCAGCGCGTAGTCGTCGCGGAAGGCGATGCCGTACTTCTCCTTGCCCATCAGCTTGGCGATGCCGGCCTTGGCCTTGTCCTGGTCGGTGACCTGGACGGCCACCACGGCACTGGGCTCCTTGGCACCCTTGGCGGCCGGCACCGCGGCCACGCCGACGCGGACGCCGAGCCACGGCTCGATGTCGGTGGCGTAGTTCACCTTGCCGAGGCTGCCGGACTCCTTCTTCAGCAGGTCGAAGATGGCCTGGCGCGGGTCGTCGCCGGTGAAGGAGTCCTTGGTGACGGTGAACTTCCTGGCGATGCCGAACAGCGCCAGCTTCTGGTTCGCGGCCGGGTCGAGGTCAAGGCGTACGTAGCCGATGGCGTTGGCGGGCAGCACGTCGTGCGGCTGCGTGCCGCCGCCGCTGAGCAGGCTGACCGCGAAGACGCCGCCGCCGCCCACGAGGACCACGACCAGCGCGGCGATCGCCGCGAGCAGCCAGCCCTTACCGCCCTTGCGGGGCGGGGTTCCGGTCGGCTGTCCCGGGCCCAGGAAGTCGGGGCCCTGCTGCCAGTTCCCCGCCTGCTGCGGATAGGTCTGCTGGCCGTAGTTCTGCTGCTGATAGCCGGGCTGCTGCTGGCCATAGGACTGGCCGGCCGGCTGTCCGTAGTTCTGCTGGCCGGCCGGCTGTCCGTAGTTCTGCTGGCCGTACGCCTGCTGGGGGTTCTGCTGGGGCTGGCCCTGCTGCGGGTAGGGCTGCCCCTGCTGGTAACCCTGCTGGGGCTGGGGGTATCCGGGCTGGCCGTTCTGGGGGTAGACCTGCGTGTGCGGTTGGTCGCTTCGCTGCGCGCCCTCGTTCCAACGGTAGGCGATCGTCCTGTCGGGCTGCTGATCCGGCGTGGGCGACTGGTCTGGGGGATTGTTGGCAGGCATGATCACTCACAATGTGGACTTCGTGGATATGGAGAAGTTAGTGCACTTTGCTAGCAAGCCGCTTGCATTGAACTAACCATGTGATTGGTGCATCTAAGCGGGATTGAGCTCGCTTGCTAGGGATTCGTCAGGTCTTACCACGCTGTTTCCGCAGGTGATCGTCATGTCCTTCTCCCTGTGGGCTTCGACCTTTCCGCCGCCCTGGGCGGCTCGGGAAACCGCGGGGAATCTTGCGACTCGGGTGCCCTCGGCCTTATTTCGGGCCCGGGTCCGGCTCGGGTCCGGCCCAGGTGGTGGAGCGTCCGGGGGGCCGGGGAGGCGAAGGCGGCGGGGAGTAGGTAAAGTGAGCCGTCTAGAACAAGGTTCGGGAGCGTGCATGACGAAGTTCGACGAGGCGACAGGGGCCATTCGGGTGGACGAGACCACCTACGACGTGTGTCTCGACCCCGGATACTCGATCGGCGGCCCACTCAACGGCGGCTACCTGATGGCCGTGCTGCTGCGCGCGGTCGTGGACGCCTCCCCCCATGAGCACCCGGTGACCACCAGTGCCCAGTTCCTGCGCGCCGCCGTCCCCGGCCCCGCGCAGGTGCGCCTGGAGCAGATCAAGACCGGCCGCACCGCCACGATGACCCGGGCCAGCCTGGTCAGGGACGGCGACTCCATCATCGAGTGCCTCGTCACGACCGCGACCCTCGGCGGCGCCGCCCCCGACTGGACGGACGGCCCCTCGGTGGCGATGCCGCCGATGGAGCAGTGCCTCCGGCTGCCCGCCCCCAAGACCGAGTCGAACATGACGCTCAACGCCCAGATGGACCTGGCGTTCGACCCTCCGACCATCGGCTGGCTCGACGGCAGGCCCAGTGGCCGCCCCGAGGCCCGCGCCTACTTCCGGATGGCCGAGCCGCAGGATCCCGATCCGTACGTGCTGGCGCTGGCCGTGGACTGCCTGCCGCCGGTGGTCTTCTCCGCCGGAGAGCGCGGCTGGGCCCCCACCGTCGACCTCACCTGGCACCTGCGCGCCCTGCCCGCTCCCGGCTGGCTGACCCTCATCGCCGGAGGCAGGCTGATCAGCGACGGCTGGTTCGACGAGGACGTCGAGGTCTGGGACTCCACCGGCCGCCTGGTCGCCCAGTCCCGCCAGCTGGCCCGGGTCGGGCGGGGCTGACCCTCGCGGAGCCGGTCGGGCGAGATCGGAAAAGTACCCGGCCGAGTCGGCAATCGGCGGTGTGAGGATTCTTACCGTGTTCGATCGACCCAGGTCGCCTAGCCTTGGGAACTGTGTCGCAAGCAAGCGTTGGAATCTTTGACAGTGGTGTCGGCGGCCTCACGGTGGCTCGGGCGATCATCGATCAGTTGCCCAACGAGTCGGTCCTCTACGTGGCGGACACGGCGAGGCAGCCGTACGGCCCCAAGACCATCGCGCAGGTCCGCGCCTACGCGCTGGAGGTGATGGATCACCTCGTCGAGCACGACGTGAAGATGCTGGTGATCGCGTGCAACAGCGCCAGCGCCGCGGTGCTCCGCGACGCCCGCGAGCGCTACGACGTGCCGGTCGTCGAGGTGATCCAGCCGGCCACCCGCCGTGCCGTACGCGCCACCCGCAACGGCAGGGTCGGGGTGATCGGGACCAGGGCCACCATCGAGTCGATGGCGTACCACGACGCGTTCGCCGCGGCCCCCGACGTCCGGCTGACCGGGGTGGCGGCGCCGCGCCTGGTGGAGTTCGTCGAGCGCGGGGAGACCATGAGCGAGGAGCTCATCGCCGTCATCCGCGAGTATCTGGAGCCGGTGCTCGCCGACCGGTGCGACACGTTGATCCTGGGATGCACGCACTACCCGCTCCTCGTCGGGCCGATCTCCTACGTGGTGGGGGACGGCGTCACGCTGGTGTCCAGCGCCGACGAGACGGCCAAGGACGTGTACCGCATCCTGCACGACCGGGGTCTGGCCGCCGTAGGGGGCGCGCCCAGACACCGTTTCCGCGCCACCGGAGACGCGGACCTCTTCGCCGACCTCGGACGACGGTTCCTCGGACCGGAGATCGAGGCGGTCGAGGCGGCGTTGGTGGGGGATGTTTCAAACAACGGGCATCGTGCGTGACGGTGCTCCGGCGCTCCGTAGGGGGAGCGCCGGAGAGGGGCGGGGCGGCCATCGGCGCCCGCGCCGTGCCGCGCGGCGCCGCAACGTGAATCGTAGGAGGCCGCCGTGAAACTGACGATCATTGGATGCTCGGGGAGTTTTCCCGGTCCTGACAGCCCCTCCTCCTGCTACCTGCTGGAGGCGGAGGGGTTCCGCATGCTGCTGGACTTCGGAAACGGCGCGCTCGGCGCACTCCAGAGGTACATCGGCCTGTACGACGTGGACGCGATCTGCCTGTCGCACCTGCACGCCGACCACTGCCTTGACATGTGCCCGTACCACGTGGTCCGCACCTACTCGCCCGAGGGGCCGCTGCCCAGGGTGCCGGTGTACGCGCCCGCCGACGCGCGCCGGCGCCTGAACTCGGCCTACGCGATGCCGGACGAGCCGCTGCTGGAGTCGGCCTTCGACTTCGTGGGGCTGACGCCGGGAACGTTCGAGGTCGGCCCGTTCGAGGTGACGGCCGCGCTGATGAACCACCCGGTGGAGACCTACGGCTTCAGGGTCTCCTACGGCGGGCGCTCGGTGGCCTACTCGGGCGACACCGGTGAGAGCGCCGAACTGGTCAAGCTCGCCTCGGGGGTCGACGTGTTCCTGTGTGAGGCGTCACACCTCGACCGGCCAGGACTCCCCGTCGACCTGCACCTGAGCGGCCGCCAGGCGGCCGAGCACGCGGCCAGGGCGGACGTGGAGACCCTGGTACTGACCCACCTGGTGCCCTGGAACGACCACGACCGGGTCAGGGAGGACGCCTCTCGCGGCGGGTTCGGCGGGCGGATGGAACTCGCACGAAGCGGGGTCCGGTATGACCTAGGGTGAACTGCATGGCTCGTGCAGATGGACGTTCTCCCGATCAGCTCCGCCCCGTCACCATCACCCGCGACTGGATCACGCACGCCGAGGGTTCGGTGCTCGTCGAGTTCGGCGGCACCAGGGTGCTCTGTGCCGCCTCCGTGCAGGACAGCGTGCCGCGCTGGCGCCGGGGCAGCGGTCAGGGCTGGATCACCGCCGAGTACGCCATGCTGCCGCGCGCCACGAACACCCGCAACGACCGCGAGTCGGTACGCGGCAAGATCGGCGGCCGTACGCACGAGATCTCCCGTCTGATCGGCCGCTCGCTGCGCGCCTGCGTCGACTACAAGGTCCTCGGCGAGAACTCGATCGTCATCGACTGCGACGTGCTCCAGGCGGACGGCGGCACCCGCACCGCCGCCATCACCGGCGCGTACGTGGCGCTGGTCGACGCGATCGCCTGGATGCGCAAGCGGAAGATGTGCGGCGCCGACCCGCTGGTCGACTCGGTCGCGGCGGTCTCCGTCGGCGTCGTCGGCTCGACGCCGCTGCTCGACCTCTGCTACACCGAGGACGTCGCCGCCGAGACGGACATGAACGTGGTGATGACCGGCTCCGGCGAGTTCGTCGAGGTCCAGGGCACCGCCGAGGGCAAGCCGTTCAACCGCGCCGCCCTCGACGAGCTGCTCGACCTCGGCGCGGCCGGCTGCGCGGAGCTCACCCGCCTGCAGCGGGAGGCCCTGGCATAAGCGTTTTCCGCCTGGGTGGGTAGGGTGTGACCGAATTCGAGGCAAGGGGATTGGTCATGAGCGGGGCCGTTATGCACGAGAGCGATACGGGCAGGCCCCGCGTGGTCCTCGCCACCCGGAACGCCGGGAAGATCGCTGAGCTGCGCCGGATCCTGGCCGACGCCGAGGTCCCGGTGGAGATCGTCGGTCTTGAGGAGTTCCCCGAGATCGGCGACGTCGCCGAGACCGGCCTGACCTTCGCGGAGAACGCCCTGCTCAAGGCCCACGCGGTCGCTCGGCAGTCCGGCCTGCCCGCGATCGCCGACGACTCGGGCCTCTGCGTCGACGCGCTGAACGGCATGCCGGGCATCTTCTCCGCCCGCTGGTCCGGAAAGCACGGCGACGACCTGGCCAACCTCGACCTGCTGCTCGCCCAGGTCTCCGACGTGCCCGCCGAGCACCGGGGCGCGCACTTCGCCTGCGCCGCCGCGCTGGCGCTCCCCTCCGGAGAGGAGCGGGTGACCGAGGGCGCGCTGCACGGCGTGATCATCGACACCCCGCGCGGCGTCAACGGCTTCGGCTACGACCCGATCCTGCTGCCCGAGGGCGAGACCCGGACCACCGCCGAGCTGTCCGCCGCGGAGAAGGACGCCATCAGCCACCGGGGCCGCGCCTTCCGCGCCCTGGCCCCCATCCTCGCCGAGATGCTCGTCTGACGCTCCTTCGCTGAAGCCCGCACCGGAAAGAGCTGCGGCTTCAGTGAGGCTCGTGCTGGGGCCCCTGGCGGAGCCCGTACGAGAGAGCCGCGACGACGATCTCGTGGTTCGCGGCGCGGCTCACGCTGGGGGCGACGATCTCGTGCTCCTCGGCGGAGCCCGTCCGGGGAGCAGACGATGACCAGGGGCGACTGTTCGAGTCGGCCTGTAATCGTGGCGTAAGATCCCCCGCTCGCCGATGGGCGTAGCGTCGGAGGTATGCAGAGCAACAGGCGCATGCCCTCGTGGGCCGCGGCGCTGATCGGCCTGGTGTCCGGTGCGGTGGCGGTCGGGGTCTCCCTGCTCGTCGCGGGCCTGGTGAACCCCTCCGCCTTCCCGATCGTCGCGGTGGGCAACGCGGCGGTCGACCTCACCCCGGCCGTGCTCAAGGAGTGGGCGATCCGCACCTTCGGCGAGAACGACAAGGTCGTGCTGCTCGGCGGGATCTTCGTGGTCATGGCGTTCATCGCCGCCGCGCTGGGCATCGCCGCCGCCCGCGACGTCCGGTACGGCCTGGCGGGCCTGGCCGCCTTCGGCCTCGTCGGAGTCGTCGCCGTGCTGACCCGGCCGGAGGCCGGGCTCGCGGACGTCCTGCCGACCGTGGTCGGCGTCGGTGCGGGCATGTTCGCCCTGAGACGGATCATCCGCCGCTCCCTCGTGCCCGTCGAAGAGCTCGCCGGCGCCTCGACCGGTCCGTACGGCGACCGGGGGCACCCGACGCCCGGCGGCGCCGCGGGCGCGGCGGGGGCCGCGCACGGCGCCGGACCGTGGGAGATCACGCCGGGTTCATCGCCGGAATCCGAGGAGCGGCCCGAGGCGCCCATGCCGCCGGTCATGCGGGCCGGGAACGACCTGCGCGCGTTCGACCGCCGGGGCCTGCTGACCGGTGTGCTCGGCGGCGTCGCCGTCGCCGGAGTGGCCGGGGTCGCCGGGCGGATGCTGTCCGGGCGGGCCGAGGTGAGCGTGGCGCGCAACGGCATCACGCTGCCCAGGCCCGCGACCCCCCTCGCGCCGCTGCCCGCCGGGGTCGACCTCAGGATCAAGGGTCTGTCGCCGTTCGTCACCCCGAACAGCGACTTCTACCGGGTCGACACCGCCCTGGTCGTCCCCCAGGTGGACCCGAGCAGCTGGACCCTCAAGATCCATGGCATGGTCGACCGCCCGGTCGAGCTCACCTTCGCCGACCTGATGAAGCGCACCGTGGTCGAGGCCGACGTCACGCTCTGCTGCGTCTCCAACGAGGTCGGCGGCCCCTACATCGGCAACGCCCGCTGGCTGGGCGTCAGCCTGGCCGACGTGCTGCGCGACGCGGGCGTCCACAAGAACGCCGACATGCTGCTCAGCACCTCCGCCGACGGCTGGACCGCCGGAACCCCGGTCGACGTCGTCCTCGACGGCCGCGACGCCCTGCTGGCCTTCGGTGTGAACGGCGAGGCGCTCCCCGTCGACCACGGCTTCCCGGTCCGCCAGGTCGTTCCCGGCCTGTACGGCTACGTCTCGGCCACCAAGTGGGTCACCGATATCAGGGTCACCCGCTTCGACGAGGACGAGGCCTACTGGACGCCCAGGGGCTGGTCCGCCAAGGGGCCGATCAAGACCGAGTCCCGCATCGACCTGCCCAGGGACGGCGCGAGCATTTCCGCAGGCCGCACTGTCGTCGCGGGCGTCGCCTGGGCGCAGCACAAGGGCGTGGACGCGGTCGAGGTCCGCGTCGACCGGGGCCAGTGGCGTCAGGCCCGCCTCGCCGAGGCCCCCACCGCCGACACCTGGCGCCAGTGGGTCCTCGACGACTGGGACGCCACCCCCGGCGACCACACCATCGAGGTCCGCGCCACCGACGCCACCGGCTACACCCAGACCGCCGACCGCGCCCCGGTAGCCCCGGACGGCGCCACCGGCTGGCACACCATCCAGGTACGGGTCGGCTGACTCAGGCCGTATTCAAACCATCTCGGTGGTTCTCAATCGTTGACAGGGGTGGCTCGTTATCGTGGAGACGCCGCGCAGTCGCGAGGAAGGCACCGAGATGACCGGGCAGGACTGGAATCCCGGCCTGACGTACGCCGAGCGTAGCGAGCACGCTGGGGAGCGGATAGCCGGGGCGCGGAAGCTCCAGAACCTTACCCGGGAAGGCTTGGCAGGGCTCGCGAATGCCTCTCGGTGAACCGCCCCAGCGAAGACATGGATCTGTTCACTTCCAACGTCCGGAACGATTTCGCCGACTGGCGCACAGCGCTTGCCCCGGCCCGGCCTGTCCGGACGGTGGCAAGGATCAACCGCGGAGCGTTCTGTCCTGGCTCGGGTGGGTACTTCCGCTCGCAGGTGGACAGGAAGGGAATGCCGGTCAGGTCAGGGCCGCCGGAGCGAGGCGGGCCAGACGACGATGTCGGGCTGCAGGGGGTGGTCGGCGTTCTGGAGGCCGATGGCCGCGAGACCGCCCGCGAGTTCCGTCGCCGTCGTACGGTGCAGCCAGAGGGCCGGGGCGTGCGGTCGTGCGGCCAGGTCCGGGGTGTCGACCAGGCCGTCGAGCTCCACGGTGACGGAGGAGGCGGTGACGCGCAGCCCGGTGATCGCATGTTCGGTGGAGTTCCACCTGGCGGTGCCGGAGGCGTCCGGGGCGATCGACAGGAACAGCGGCACCGCCCCCGAGGGCAGGTCGAGGCTCCCCGACCACTCGCCGCCGACCTCGGTGGCCGGTGCGGAGAGCAGGTCGCCGTCGGGTGAACCGTCGGCGCGTGTCAGCGGGGTGAAACCCGGCAGCAGGGCGGACAGGATGTCGTTGGCCACCGAGATCAGCAGTTCCCTGCCGCTCTGCACGTTGGCCAGGGCCGCGATCACGATCCCCGCGGTGGGGACCGCGACCAGGTAGGCGGCCACCCCGCCCATGCTGCCGCCGTGGAAGGCGAGGGACAGATCACCGTGGCGCCGCACGCCCCAGCCGATCCCGTAGCCGTCGGCGCCGGGCCACGGCGCGGTGGGACGGTGGCTCGCGGCAAGCGCCTCGGCGGGCAGGGCGCTCGTGCCGCCCGCGTGCGCGAGCCCGAAACGGAGCAGGTCCCGGACGCTGCACCAGGCCTCCTCCGCCGCGCCGTGCCCGGTGACGTAGGGCGGGTACGCCGAGCCCGACGAGGTGTGGCGCCGGGCGGCGCCGAGGCCGCCGTCCGGCTCACCGAACCGGGCCGACCGCATCTCCAACGGTTCGAAGACCAGCTCGGACAGCGCGTCCGCCAGCGGAGAGCCGGTGACCTCCTCGATGATCGCGCCGAGCAGCTCGTAGCCGACGTTCGAGTACGTCTGCCGGACTCCCGGTGGGAACACGACGCGGGCGTAGGCTCGCAGCAGGTCGTTCTTGCTCGGCGCCCGATCGATCTCGTCGCCGTAGAAGAACCTGAGGAACGTCGGGAAACCGCCGGTGTGGTTGGCGACCTGCCGGAGGGTGGGGACCGTTCCGTGGCCGGGCGGCGGCCGGTAACGCGACACCGGGGCGTCCAGATCGAGCACGCCACGTTCGGCCAGGACGGCCAGTGCGGTGCCGACCATGGGCTTGGTGACGGAGGCCAGGCTGAAGGGGGTGTCGACCGTGGCGGCAACGCCGTCCTCGACCGACGCCAGCCCGAACGCGGCTTCGAGCACGGTCGTCCCACCGGCCGCGACGGCGAGCGCGGCTCCGGGTACCTCGCCCGAGTCGCAGGCATCGCTCAGCCGGCGAGATGCCTGAAGGACGAGGGCGCTGATCCGGTCATCGGGTGTCATCGTCTCCCGTTCCTGCGTTGCGGCCCGTGTCAGGGCGACATCGGGCAAACCAACCTATCGATCTACCCGGTCGGTCTTGTGGGCCGGTCCGTTCGATCGCGAAACGCGGCGCCGGGGAGCCGGTCACGATCGAAGAGCGCGGCGTCTGACTCCGCCTCACACCGGTCGCGTTCGCGGGTTCACCGGCGGGCAAGAAGCTGTTGTTGCGGCGGCGACCCGCCAGGTCCGCCGGGCGTTGCGCAGGGCAGCGGATGGATGGGATACCCGGCACGACGGGGCAGGGGATGACCCTCCACGTGGGAGGGGAACAGGTGGTCGTGCGGTGGAGCTACGCCTCGGCCCACTTCATCCGTGACGCCGTGAAACACCACTCCGAGGGAGACGCGTACATAAAATCCCGACCACGATGCTTTCAATGCAACACGAATAAGACATTCTTGTTGCTATTTTTAGGTCCACTTTTACGCTCATCTTGGCGATGCAATAAAATGGGATTGATATAGCAAAACGGCAGGTCGGGCGGCATCTAAAAGGTTCGGTTTCGCGAATATGGCCCATTGGGCGTGGGTACGGCTCGTATGGCTCTTACGAAAACGGTGCGCGCACCGCAAACGCTGAAGGGGAAACCATATGACGACAACCACGGAGCGCCCCGCACCCACCGAGGCACCCGAGCGCGAGGGCGAAGAGCGCGCCTTCGGGGCGCTCCTGCTCGCCGCACTCATGCGCCGCCGCGAAGAGGTGGAGGAAGGCGGCCTCGACCACCCGCTCCTGCTTGCCGCGCTCATGCGCCGCCGCGAAGGGGGCGAAGAGGGCATCATCGATAATCCGCTCCTGCTCGCGACGTTGATGCGTCGCCGCGAGGAGGGCGGGGAAGGCGGCCTCGACCACCCGCTCCTGCTTGCCGCGCTCATGCGCCGCCGCGAAGGGGGCGAAGAGGGCATCATCGATAATCCGCTCCTGCTCGCGACGTTGATGCGTCGCCGCGAGGAGGGCGGGGAAGGCGGCATCGGTCACCCGCTCCTGCTCGCGATGTTGATGCGTCGCCGGAGGCAACACGGTAGGAGTCTGATTGGCCACCCGCTCCTGCTTGCCGCGCTCATGCGCCGCCGCGAAGGGGGCGAAGAGGGCATCATCGACAACCCGCTCCTGCTCGCCGCTCTCGCGTGCCGGTAGCGGTCACAGGTAAGGACACCGTCCCCCAGTCGCCGGCGAAACCGGCAACTGGGGGACGGTTCACATCAACCGCAAAGGAGCACACCATGGCGACGGAGGACGCTGACAAGTCAGCCGGACATGAGCCGGTGGAGTCATTGATCGACGACCTCATCCGCGACATATTCAGCGAGGCCGGCCAGTCCACGAAGGCCCGCGTACTCGGCGGGGACTCCATGGCGACCCTGATCGAAACGGCTATCGCGTCGGCACCGCGCACGATGCCGATGGCGTCGATCGTCGAAAGACTCCTGGTCACCCAGGCTCTCGCGTCCGCCTTGGCCGATGCTCTGGCGCCCGCGCTGGCAGAGGCACTGGCTCCCGAGATCATGAAAGCCTTGGAGAACTATCCCACTGGAGAGCGAGCCAGTGGTGAGATGACCCCGGCAGGCAGGCAAGCCCAGCCCAGAGCCGGCAGAAGAAAGGCATGAAATATTCATCGCGCGGTCAGAACAATGCCTCCGGCGGGGGCGCTCTGGCTCCGGGATGAGAAGGAGTGCGCGGCGCGCGGATTTGATGGTGGCTGGGGTAGGGGAAAGACGCGCGGGAAGAATGTGCCATCTGCCCCGGCCGTCACACCGAGCAGGAGCAGGGAAAACCACGCGGGCCACTGGCCCGTGTATGGCCCGCCGCTGGTCGGCGTTGGTGATCCACAGCGAGACGCCGTGAAACAGTCCCCTCAAAGGCGAAATCGTATTTCGCCAGGTCAGAGCATGAATCAGCCCCCTGGCCTGCGAGTGTCCCGGGGGAAGCTACGTTCTCTGGGGGATTTAGCACGCTGTCAGCGTGCTAAATCCCCCAGAGGACAGAAAGTCCTTGGTCGCCGCCCCTGTAAATGGTCAACTCCGCCGTGCCGTGTTGGGAGTCGCTCTACTATCTGGCTCCCAGGGGTTGGGGGACGGGGGAGCCGGTGAGTGAGTGGAGTTTGGCCTCGGGGATGTACAACCCCGTGGTGACCGTGGACGGGCAGCGGTGGCGGGACTTCGAGCTGGAGTTTCAGGTGCCGGCGGCGGCGGTGCCCCGGGAGCGGGAGCGGATGCGCTGGGGGCCGGCCCGGCTGGACCAGTGCCGGCCGTACGGGGTGGCGGGCGGCCTGGCCAGGCCCGACCCGCAGACCGAGGAGGACATGCTGCGGGCCGTCCCCCTCACCGAGCAGGGCACCCCGCGCCGCTTCCCCGACCCGCGCGGCATGTGGATCAGGCTGATCAACGGGACCGGGCCGGCCGACGACCCGTTCCGGGCCACCAATGCGATCGACTGCGCGCTGTCGGTGCTCTCCACCTGGTACGGAGCCCCGGCGGTGGCCGCGCCCCGGCGGCCCGAGTACGACCGGGTCGGCAGGCCGCTGCTCAGCGGCGAGGCCGGGGGAGTGGCCAGGGCGGAGCGGTGGCTGGGACAGCGCTTCCAGTACGTGGGGCAGGGGCGCCACGCCTACCTCCCGATCGCGCAGGCGCTGCTGGCCGGGGGGCACGGCTCCTCGGCCATGGTCGTCAACCGCTGGCCGGCCGGGGGCAGCCACGCATGGAACGCGGTGAACTTCGACGGCGAGGTGATCTGGATCGACGGGCAGCGGGGGCACATGGCGGTGGAGCCGCCGTACGAGTCGGTGACCGGTGTGTTCTGCGTCGTGATCGACAGGGAGGGGCGGCGGCTGTGAACCCGGACCAGGCCAGGGCGGTGGCGGAGGAGTACTTCAACGGCGTCCGTAGCGCGGGCGCCGCCGTCGAAATCAGGATTTATGCCTTTCAAGAGGGCTATGTCGCCTGGGCGAATGAGCCCGACTCCGACGATCCCAGCGTGCTGCCCGACACCGTCGGCTCCGGGTGCGTGGTCATCGACCGGGCCACCGGCGAGATCGTCATCCGGCCGCTGCTCAACCCCGAGACGGTGGCGGAGCAGTGGCCGGGACGCCGCCCCCGATAACGAAGACGTCCCGGCCACCATGCTCACCCCGTCCTGCCACGCCGGGCCGGATGAGGGAGTGTCGGGCTCGGCTCATCCGGCTCAGGCTGCCCGGTAGCGCTCCGGGCTCACCCTGTCCTGCCACGCCGGGCCGGATGAGGGAGTGTTCGGTTCGGTTCATCCGGCTCAGGCTGCCCGGTAGCGCTCCGGGCTCACCCTGTCCTGCCACGCCGGGCCGGACCGGAAAGCGCACTGTTCGGCTCATCCGGCCCGGGTCGCCCGGCCGCGCTCAGCCGCTCGCGAGCGAGCCCACCACCGAGGCGCGGGCCGCGCGCCGGGCGGGCAGGACCGCGGCGAGCACCCCGGCCAGGCCGGACAGCGCCACGAACGACAGGATCTGCGGCACCGGCAGCTGGAAGATGACGTTTTCGGTCATCGTCCGCGCGGCGGCCCAGCCGAACCCGATGCCCAGCACCACGCCGACCAGCGCGCCGATGAGCCCCAGGACCAGCGCCTCGACCGAGAGCATCCGCCGCAGCTGGGGTCTGGTCAGGCCGAGCGCCCGCAGCAGCGCTGACTCGCGGGTGCGCTCGTGGACCGACAACGAGAGCGTGTTGGCGATGCCCAGCAGGGAGATGAGCACCGCCAGGCCGAGCAGCCCCGTGATGATCATCAGCATCATGTCGAGCGCCTCGTCGAACTCGCCCCGCACCTCCGTCGAGCTGGCGACCTTCGCCGTCGGGTACGGCCGCGTCGCCGCCTCGACGGCCAGCAGCGCCCGGTCGGGATCCACGCTGTCGGAGCGGTTGACGATCACCCGGCTGTCGCCCACCTCGCCGAAGTAGCGGTCGAACTCCCGCTCCGGCACCGTCACGCCGGAAAGGCCCGACTCCCGGTTGGAGACGCCCACGATCGACAGCTCGACCGCACCCGCCTTCGCCGTCCGCACGGTGACCCGGTCACCGACCCCGACCTTGAGCCGCTCGGCGACGTGGTCCGCGACCAGCGCCGTACCCGGCACGAGCCGGCCGACCGAGCCCGCGTCCAGCTTCGGGACGAAACCCGGAGCCGGGGTGAACGTGCCCACCTCGTATTTCTCGTCCCCGGTCGCGAGCCTGGCGGTGCTTGACCGGAACGCGACGACCGCGGTCAGCTCCGGCCTGGTCCGCAGGTCCTCGGCGATCGCCCGGGGCAGCTCCGAACTGCGATCCTGGCTCTGCACCAGGTAGTCGACCGGGAACTGCTCGTCGAGCTGATGGGCGTAGGTCACCCGGATGGTGCCGGTGAGGACGGAGATGACGGTCATCAGCGTCACGCCCACGGTGAGCGCCACCGTGGTGGTCGCCGACCGCTTCGGATTACGCCGGGAGTTGTCCACGGCCAGCCTGCCCGGCACCCCGAAGAGCCTGGCCGGAACCCAGCCCGCGAAGGCGGACAGCGGCTTCACGATCACCGGGCCGAGGGTCAGCACCGCCAGGAAGATGAGCGAGCAGCCGGCCATGACCACGACGAGCGCGGTCTCGCCGGGCTCCATGGCCATTCCCGCCGCGGTGATCCCCGCGCCCGAGACCAGGAAGAGCGCCGCGAAGATCATCCGTACCAGGCCGGCCCTGAAGGTCTGCTCCTCGGCCTGCGAGCGCAGCGCCGCGATCGGCGCCACCCGCGTCGCCGACCTGGCGGGCAACAGCGCCGCGCCGACCGTGACGGTCAGGCCGATGACCAGACCCAGGACGATCGTACGAGGCGTCAGGGAGGCCGCGACCGACGGCAGCGGCGCGCCGACCGCGGTGAGCACGGCCAGCGCCCCCGCCCCCATCCCGTAGCCGAGCAGCAGGCCCAGCACCGACGACAGCAGGCCGACCACCGCCGACTCCAGCACGATCGAGCCGAAGACCTGTCCGCGCGTCGCCCCGATACAGCGCAGCAGCGCCATCTCACGGGTCCGCTGGGCCACCAGGATGTTGAAGGTGTTGTAGATGACCAGCGCGGCCACGAACATCGCCACCACGCCGAACAGCAGCAGACCCAGGGTGAGGAACTCGCTGCTGGCACCGTTGGCCTTGGCCAGGTCCGCCGCGTACCGCTCACCGGTCTTGACCTGGTGACCCGTCCCCACGACCGCCGCGACCGAGGCGCGCAGCGTCTCCTTGGAGACGCCCTCGGCGGCGGCGACGTCGACCTCCCGGAACCCCTGCTGCCCGGTCATCTTCCTGGCCGTGTCGGTGGTGTAGCCGACCGCGCCGCTGTACCCGATCTCCTGGTCCAGGCCGATGTCGAACAGGCCCACCAGGGTGAACTCGTGCCTGACGTTCTCCGAGTCGAGCACCGCGATGGTGTCGCCGACCTTGAAACCACGAGTCCTGGCCGTACCCTCGTCGAGCACCGCCTCCTTCGCGGTCCTCGGCGCCGCGCCGCTGACGATCGAGGTACGGTTCAGCGCGCCCTCGGGCAGGGAGATCCCCACCGTGGGATAGTCACCGGCCGCCTTGCCGTCCTTGCCGATCAGGGCGGACGTGCCCCGCACCAGCCCCTGGGCGTCGGCGACACCTTCCGTGGCGCGGATCCTCTCCAGGGTCGCGTCGGAGACGACCGGTGCCTCACCGCCCTTGTCCGGCAGCGGGAGCACCGCGACGTCGATCCGGTCGGCCGCCGCCGCGAACTTCTGGGTGAAACCCGCCTCGATGGTGTCGGTCAGTACGAACGTCCCCGCGATGAAGCCCACCCCCAGCGCGATCGCCAGCGACGTCAGCATCAGGCGCAGCCGGTGCGCGCGCAACCCGGCCAGCGTCGTCCTCAGCACCTCACGCCTCCAGCTTCATCAGCGTGTCCAGCACCGACTGCGGCGTCGGCCCCACCAGCTCACTGACCAGCAGGCCGTCACGGAGGAAGACCACCCGGTCGGCGTAGGAGGCCGCCACCGGGTCATGGGTGACCATCACGATCGTCTGGTCGAGCTCACGCACCGACGTACGCAGGAACGACAGCACCTCGGCGCCGCTCCGCGAGTCCAGGTTGCCGGTGGGCTCGTCGGCGAAGATGACCTGCGGCCCGCTGATCAGGGCGCGGGCGACCGCGACCCGCTGCTGCTGGCCGCCGGACAGCTCGGCGGGCTTGTGCCCCAGCCGGTCGCGCAGCCCCACGGTCGCCACGACCAGGTCGAACAGCTCCGGGTCGGCCAGCCGCCCGGCGATCTCCAGCGGGAGCCGGATGTTCTGCTCGGCGGTCAGCGTCGGCAGCAGGTTGAACGCCTGGAAGACGAAGCCGATCCGCTCGCGGCGGAGCAGGGTGAGCTGCCTGTCGTTGAGACCGGTGAGCTCCACGTCCCCGATGCGCACCTGCCCGCCGCTCACCGTGTCCAGCCCGGCCAGACAGTGCATCAGCGTGGACTTACCCGACCCCGAGGGCCCCATGATCGCGGTGAAGGCGCCGGACGAGAACGAGACGTCCACGCCGCGCAACGCGTGCACGGCGGTGTCCCCCCGGCCGTACACCTTCGTGAGACCCCTGGCCGTCACGGCCGGCTCCGCGCCTTTTCCAGGCGCGCCCCACGCGCCGACCTCTCCGGTGATGGTCACGGCAGTTCTCCTCAACAACGTATGGCGTTATGACGCACCAAACGCTATTGGTGGGGAAAGTGGGATCCATCAGGCTTTAGGCCTGACCTGCGGTGCGGTGAAGGGCGTCCAGAGGGGGACATGCGCCACCTTTGTCGTAGTACGACCTCGGCCATTCGGCCGAGACGACCGGGGCCTCACGCGTGCCCGAGATCACTTCCATCGGGGCCCGCCCACGCCGGAGGTCGTTTCCGTTGACGGTTACTTCCGCGGGTATCTGATCTTGAAGCTGCCCAGGCCGACCTTGCCGGTGACGCGCAGCGTCGGCGCGTCCGGAAGGCCCGGATCGGTGGCCTTGTTGCTGATCGTGCCCATGTTCGTCGCCAGCGTGTCGACCCACACGGTCCACCCGCGCGGCACGATCACCCGGATCTCACCCATCCCGCAGGTCACCTCCAGCAGCACCTCACGGTGCGAGCACACCGCCCCGGTGAAGTCGATCTTCACCCTGCCCGAAGCGCAACTCGCCACGATGTGCGCGGGCACCACCCAGTGACCCGTCCGCTGCGCCAATCCGTGCTTCGTCCGCAGCTCCAGAACCCCGCTGACACCCGGTACGGCAGGCGACGAGTCTCCCGGCAGATCCGAGGTCAGCGCCCTCAGGTCGTCGTACGTCCTGGCGGACTGCGCCTGCTCGATCCGCTCCTCCAGCTCCTCCAGCGTGAGCCGCCCGTCTCCCGCGGCCACGCGTAACCGCTCGATGACCGCGTCACGGTCGGCATGCGATGCGCGGAGCCGACCATTGAGATCCGTCATGTGACGATGCTAGTCGGCCGAATGTGGAGTTACGAGCCCGGACTCATAGGCATACACAACGACCTGTGCCCGATCCCGCAGGCCCAGCTTGGCCAGCACCCGGCCCAGATGCGTCTTGACGGTCGCCTCCGCCAACTCCAGCCGACCGGCGATCTCCATGTTCGACAACCCCCTCGCCACCAGCACCAGCACCTCACGCTCCCGCGCCGTCAACCCCGACAGCACGGCCGGCTCGGCCACCCCCGCCGAGGGAAGATGCACCGCGAACCGCTCCAGCAACCGCCGCGTCGTGCTCGGCGCCACCACCGCGTCCCCGCTGTGCACCGAATGGATCGCACTCACCAGATCAGCGGGCGGCACATCCTTCAGCAGGAACCCCGACGCCCCCGCTTTCAACGCCGCGAACGCGTACTCGTCCAGATCGAACGTGGTCAGGATCAGCACCCGAGGCCCCCCGGCCATCGAACAGATCAACCGCGTCGCCTCCACCCCGTCCATGACCGGCATCCGCACATCCATCAGCACCACGTCGACCTCGACCGCCCGCACCGCCTCCACCGCGGCGGCCCCGTTGCCCGCCTCCGCGACGACCTCGATACCGGGATGGGCACCGAGCACCATCCGGAACCCGGTACGCAGCAACTCCTGATCGTCGACCAGCATCACCCGAATCACCCGGTCGCTCACCGCTCCACACCCGTCCTGCTCTCCACGGGACACGCCCGGCCGTTCTCCACCGAACGCACCCGACCGCCACCACACCCGACCCGGACGCCCACTCTCAAGCCGCCCGACCCGTCCCGGCCTCACCGATCGGCAGCCGCGCCACCACCCGGAAACCGCCACCGGGACCGGGCCTCGCCTCCACACTCCCACCGAACAGCGCGACCCGCTCCCGCATGCCGACCAGGCCGTGCCCGCCCTCACGCTGCGGCGCCGCGGCACCACGACCGTCGTCGGTCACCCGCAACAGCAACTCCCGCACGCCGTACTCCATCTCCACCACGGCCCTGCTCTCCGGACCGCCGTGCTTGAGAGTATTGGTGAGCGCCTCCTGCACGATCCGATAGACGGTCAGCTGCTCCCCCTCAGGAAGCTCCAGAGGAACACCGGACACCCGCAGCTCCACCGGCAGCCCGGACCCGCGCACCCGCGCCACCAGATCGTCCAGCTGTGACAGGCCCGGCTGCGGAGCGTACTCCTCCTGCACCCCGTCGGCCCGCAACACCCCCACCATCCGCCGCATCTCCGCCAGCGCCCTGCGCCCCGTGGCCGAGACCGCCCGCATCGCCTGGCGAGCCTGCTCCGAATCATGCTCGATCGCATACCCCGCGCCGTCGGCCTGAACGATCATCACGCTCACGTTGTGCGCGACCACATCGTGCAGCTCACGGGCGATCCGAGCCCGCTCCGCCGCCGCCGCCAACCGGGCCTGCTGATCACGCTCCCACTCGGCCCGCTCGGCCCGCTCCTCCAACCCCTCCAGATAGCGGCGACGGGTGTTCGCGTAGATCCCCGCGATCCAGATCGCGGCCACGAACGCCGAGGCCGAGGCAAAGGTGTCCAGGTCGAGTTCCAGCCCCGGGCGCGCGAGTGCCAGCGCCAACCCCAACTCCACCACCAGGCCCGCACCGACCGCCCAGCGCAACGGACGGCGCGACGCCACCCCGTACATGGCGACGAGCACCGAGACATTGAAGAACAAGGGCTGCACACTGAGCAGCCACTGCAGGAAACAGGTCAGCGAGATGATCACGAAGACCGTGACGGGACGCTGCCGCATCCAGAACAGGGGCACGAACAGCAGCAGCCACAGCCCCGCGAACCCCCAGAGCCCGAGCCTCGCCGCCCCCCATGTCTCCAGGCCACCCGTCAGGGGCCAGACATTGAGCACGGAGAGCAGCAGGAACGGGCTCAGCCACAGCGCGTCCGTAATCCCGGGATGGCGCCTGCCCCAGGCGCGTAGTCTGCCGAACACACCACCACGATACGTATACGCAGATCACCGCCCTTCCCCCGGAAGGTGGAGCCCGATGTACGACCCAGGTCGCACATCCGGCGAGACTTACAGAGCCTTTACGGCCCGTACGGCACCATGGTTTATGGGAGCACCCTCCGGGGTGAGTAAAGGGAGACAGTTTGTGATGATCAGTCACAACGACGCCGGGTCGCGCGGCATTTAGACCACGCCGCGCGACCTGACGTTTTCCCCCGTCCCCCCGCCGTGACGGATAGTCGCCACACCGGATACCGCTCCGCGCCCGCTCGGATGCTTCGGTGATCTCACCCGAATCACCCGCTTACCCGCGCGGATCCACAAGGTTTTTCCCGTCCAGCGGTGGACATCGTGCCGTTCCGGGCGACGCCGGTCCCACGAGCGGTCGACCGGAGCTCACGCGGGTGACTCACCGAAGCCGTCACCCACGGCGAAGCCACCCGAACGTGCATCCCCGGCCTCACCCGCCACACCGGACGCGGCGGCACGGTCTTCCGCGAGGACGGATTCGCGCAGTAATTGAATGGCTCTGCGAATGACCGCAGATCTCGACGCGAATCGTCTTTCGGTCCGGCAATACTCTATGAAGAATGAATCCTGGGCCGATATTGTTATGCTGGTGTCTATCGACTTCATGTCGACCGGTTGGCTTTGAATTGTTTTGTGGGGTCGACGGGATTCGAACCCGCTCTGGACGGTACCTAAAACCGTGGCCTCTGCCGTTGGGCTACGACCCCTATTCTTGCCTGCGAAATTCTCTGTCTGTGAATGGCAATTGGGGCAGAGAAAGCGCAGGTTTTCTTTTCTGTTGTCCAGCCAGTTGCCATTGATGTGGTCAACGTGCAGTGTCAATGCCTGACCTTGCCAGGCGCCCTCGATCCTACAGCCCGCGCAGCGGTATGGCATCCCGATCTCGATCAAGCTGCGCCTGAGCTGCCCGGGGTCTGGGCGAGGGCTGCCCTCCGATCGTATGGCGAGAACCTGTTCCGGGCGACTGCGTCGTGGTGAGGGCTTCCCTCTGTTGGGGGAGACCCCGCGAAAGTGCGACGTGTCGATTCCGAAGCGCTTCAGCTGGCGACTGATGTGGGCGTGGTTGCCGCCCGCGATGGTGATGCCGAGGCGGCGGAGGACATCGGCGATGCTGAGGGAGTCGGCTGCGGCCTCCGCCAGCATTTCGGGGGTGTATTTGTATTTGACGGGCACGCGTCAAGTCTAGGTAACGGGTACGACAATTCTCGACGCGTGCCCACGTCATGATAAATGGCTAAAAAAAGGGATTTAATCGACGCCGAGTTCGCGGCGGAGCCGGGCCACGTGGCCGGTCGCCTTCACGTTGTAGAGAGCTTTCTCGATCTTGCCGTCGGCGTCGATGACAAAGGTGGAGCGGATGACCCCGACCGTCGTCTTGCCGTACATCATCTTCTCCCCGTAGGCGTCGTAGGCCTTGTGGACCTCCAGCGCGGGGTCGGACAGGAGCGGGAAGGTCAGGGCGTCGCGCTCGACGAACTTGGCGAGCTTGGCGGGGGTGTCCTTCGAGACGCCGAGCACGGCGAGGCCGGCCGAGCCGAGCGAGGCCAGGCTGTCGCGGAAGTCGCAGGCCTGTTTGGTGCAGCCCGGGGTCATCGCGGCGGGGTAGAAGTAGAGGATGACGCGCCTGCCGCGGTACTGCTCAAGCGACACGGTGGTGCCGTCGGCGGCCGGAAGCGTGAAGTCCGGGGCGGCGTCGCCCGGCTCGAGTTTCATGATGTCCCTCCGAGGAATGGTTCCCAGGTCAACTTACCGGCCTGTCCGAAGTGCCGTGGGTAGGCCGGACCTGACAGACTGATCGGTGTCAAGGAGTAGGGGAGGAGAGCCATGGCGGACACCGATCCCGCGGAGTTGGAGCGGCAGATCGAGCGCACGCGCGCGGAGTTGGCCCAGACGGTGGACGCCATCGCGGACCGGGTGAGCCCCAAGCGGGTCGCGGAGCGTGGCGTGGCGAAGGTCAGGGCGAATGCCGAGCATTTTGTCGCCCAGGTGGGTGATCTGGTGGGCGGTGTGGCGGGGCCGAGGCCGGTCAGGGCCGAGGGCGAGCCTGAGGACCTGTGGGCGGACGATCGGCCTGAGCTGGCGCCGATCCTGATCGGCGTGGGCGCGGTGCTGGCGGTCAGTGCGGTGATCATGTTGTGGCGGCGCCGTCGCCGGTGATCGGCGGCCCCGAATTGAGTAGGGGTTTACTCATGTGCCCTTTTCCTTGCTCGCGGAATATTGCGAGCAGGGAAAAGGGAGGGTAAATCCGTGAAAAGCATCATTCGCGCTGCGGTCGCGGTGGCGGCGACCACCGGTCTCATGCTGACGGTGGCTCCGGCCGCCTTCGCGGCGGCGGCGCCGGCGTCGGCCGCGCGTGACTTCGACGACAGCTTCGACCAGGAGTCCAGGAACGGGCTGGCCACGGTCGAGGCCGAATACTCGGTCGAGGGCGACGACGAGGACGAGAACACGTTCGTGCTGGGGGGCGGGCTGTACGACGGTGACCGGCGTTCGCTGGCCCGGGGCGGGCGGTGTGCCTACTTCGAGGTGCAGGCCGCCTCGTCCGATGACGAGGACTGGAATGTCATCAAGCGGGTGAAGCAGTGCGGCTATGACGACACCAAGTACTTCCGCGTCACGGCGCACGACGTCAGCGAGGTGCGGGTGAAGACCTGCCAGATCAGCTACCGGGGTTGGTCCACCTACAAGTGCAGCAGGTGGTACGAGCTCGACCTGGGCTTCTAGAGGTTTCCGCTGAGCCCCGTACGGGGGCCTCTCCGGGCGCGGGCAGCGCGGGCTGCCGTGGCCGGAGGGTGGGGGATGAGACACGAGCGGGCACCCGCCGGTGGGCGAGGTGCCCGCTCCGCGTGCACGGGTGGCGGGTCAGAGGAAGGTGCGGCCCTCGCCCCGGTAGGTGGGGACCTCGTCCACGACCCTGTCCCCGTCGATCAGGTACAGGCCGGCGAAGCGCTCGCAGAGCTCGCCGGCCTTGGCGTGCCTGAACCAGACCCGGTCGCCGGTGCGCAGGTCCTCGGCGGCCTGTCCGACCAGGGGGGTCTGTACCTCGCCGGCTCCCTCGTTGGGGTCGTATCGCAGCCCGCACGGCAGGTAGGGCTGGGGCAGGCGGTCGGCGCCGGGGGCGCCGGAGGCCGGGTAGCCGCCGCCGAGGACCGTGACGACGCCGGGTGCGGGGCGGCGTACGACGGGCAGGGCGAAGAGGGCGGCGGGGTGGCCGCCGAAGCCCCGGTAGAAGTCGAACAGGCGGGGGTGGAAGAAGCCGGAGCCGGCGGCGATCTCGGTGATGGCTCTTTCCCTGGCGGTCTTCTCGATGCTGCCGGTGCCGCCGCCGTTGACGAACTCCAGGTCGGTGATCTGGCGGACGGCCTGGACGATCCGGCCCCTGCGGGTGATCAGCTCGCGCTGGGACCGGGTCTGCATCAGGCGGATGGCCCGGGTGAGGGCGGGCTTGCCGGGAGGGTCGTCGCCGACCCCGGCGATCTGCGCCTCGTACGCCATCACGCCCACGAGGCGGAATCCGGGGCGTTTGGCGATCTGGGTGGCCAGGTCGGCGGCCTGGTCGCTCTCGCGGATGGGGGAGCGGCGGACGCCCGCCCGGAACCGGCCGCCGAAGGCGAGGTAGCCCGCGTCGATGTCGAGGCAGACCCGGATCTCCTGGCGGTCGTGGACGCCGGCGACGGCGGAGTCGACGAGGTCGAGGTGGTCGATCCGGTCCACCATGATGGTGATTTCCCGTGCGGCGAGCGGTTCGGCGGCCAGTTCGGCGAGCGCGGCGCGGTCCACCGTGGGGTAGGCGACGAGCACGTTCCGCATTCCGGTGGAGACCAGCCAGAGGGCTTCGGGGAGGGTGAAGGCCATGATCCCGGTGAAGCCGTCCATGGCGAGGATCCGTTCGAGCACGGCCCGGGACCTGATGGACTTGCTCGCGACCCTGATCGGCTTGCCGTGAGCCCGGTGGAGCATTCCCTCGGCGTTGGCGCGCAGGGCGGGCAGGTCGAGGACGGCGAAGGGGGGATCCAGGTGTGCGGTGGCCCGGTTGTAGCGCTGGAGGTCGTCCATGTTCGCAGGATAACCCGGCTCGAAAGAATATGAGTACTGTTCATGTTGCTGGAGAGGTGCTCAATGCTCCCGCCAGGAGGGCCCCAAGATCGCGCAAGAGGGCGGTTGATCCCGGCCTCGACCTCGCCGGAACGCGTACACCTGACCGAATGACGACTACTCTCCAGGACGTCCTGGCGGGCTCGGGGAGCACCGGGAGCGCGGGAGGCAGGGCGGCCGAGCAGTTTCAGGACGTCCGCCGCAGGTCGGTGCGGCTGCTCCGGCCGGGGAGGACCCCGGCGGGCGTGCCGGCGGCGCTGGTGGCGTCCGTCGTGCTGTCGGTCTCTGCCTCGGTGACCGTGGGCCTGCTGATGGAGTCGCCCGTCGCGCGAATGCCCTACCGGCGGCTCGTCAACGGGGCAGGCTCGTGGAGCTGGTCGGACCCCGTCCTGTTCGCCATGGCGGTGCTCGCCATGGCGGCGGGCCTGCTGATGCTCGGGCTCGCGGCCCTGCCGGGACGACCCAGGCTGGTGCCGCTGGAGTCGGGAGACCCGCACATGGTGATCGGGATCACCAGATCCGGGCTCTGCCGCACGCTGGGGGAGGCGGCGGCGTCGGTGGAGGAGGTGAGCGGGGCACGGGTCCGGCTCGCGTCGCGGATCGTCGAGGTCACCGTGTTCACCGAGGCCGAGCGGACCGGGCCGGTGCTGCGCGGGGTGGGCGCGGCGGTGGGCGACCGGATGGCGGGCCTGGGCGCGATGTGCGCGGGCGACGTCGTGGTGCGGCTGCGCAGGCGGAGGGTCAGATGAGACCGTATCTCGGCAACCGGATCGGCCTGGCCGTCACCGGCGCGGTACTGGTCTGCGCCGGTCTCTACGCCTTCCTGCGGGGACGTGGCGACCTGCCCGGTCAGCCGCCCGGGGCCAGGCTCGTGCACGGGGGGTTCCCCGGCTGGCTGGCCGCGCATCCGTGGCTGGGCTGGCTGGTCGCGCTGCTGCTGGTGGTGCTCGCGCTGCTGGCAGTGCGGTGGCTGCTACACGCCCTGGGCTGGGGACGGTGGGGCAGGCGGACCGGAACGGGGACCGCCATGCTCGCTGTTGCCCTTAAAGAAGTCGAAGGGCTCGTCCGGATTCGGGTCAGGTACGTAAGGCACGAGCGGTTGCGAATCAGTGTGGGCTGCGCGCCGGGGACCGATGTCGGCAGACTCGTGGCGCGGCTGAACAAGGACGCGGTGGGGAAGGTCAGACGGGCTCTCGGGGAGGTAGAACTCGGCGCGATGGTTCGTCTGCACGTCCGCCGCCGCTGACCTGTCGTACGCCGGCTCCGCGACGGGGCTCGCGTACACCGGCCGCTCGACGGTCCTGCCGTAGTCCGGTTCGGAGTCCGGTTCGAAGTCCGGTTTCTCCTCCGCCGGTTCCTCGGGGGCACTCTCCTGGTGCCGGACGCCGAAGGCCAGTCCGGCGGCCAGGCAGACCAGCGGGAGCGCGGGCACCACGTAGCGGTGGTCGAAGGCCGCGATGAAGGGCGGCAGGATCAGCAGCATGGTCCCCGCGGCCCAGGGCAGCAGCACCGCGCCGCCGAGCCGCCGCAGCCGCATCAGCACGCCGACCAGGCCGACCAGGCAGATCACCGCGAGGAACGGGCCGCGCACGAAGCCGTACTCCTGGTAGCCGCGCAACCAGCCCGCGTACGGCTCGGCCATCGTCGGCGCTCCCGAGGCGCCCTGGTAGGCCACGGTCAGCTGCTCGGCGGTCTTCCCCTGCGAGGCGGCCCCGGTGGGGAAGGGGCGCAGCGTGTCGGGGAAGACGTAGGCGCTCTGCGGTCCGGGGGTCGGGTAGACGCGCCGGGTCCAGTCGAAGATGTGGACCGCGTCGTCGAGGCCCGCCCGCAGGAAGTCCAGCGGCTGGGCCTTGATGGCCTGGGTGGCGAAGGCGCCGGCGAGCGCGTCGCGCTCGGCCCAGCTGCCCTTGACCTTGTTCAGCGGTGAGGCGCCGTCCCAGATGTAGACCGGCGGCGCCGCGCGCTGTCCCACCGGTTCGACGGGGCACAGGGCCGCCTCGGGGCCGGTCGGCTGGATCCTGGCGCAGTCGGCGAAGGTCATCGTCCGCGCCCACAGGAAGGTGCTGCCCCGGGTCAGCGCGTAGCTGCCGTGCTCGGATTCGAACCAGGCGGCGTACGAGCCCAGGCCGATGGCGGCGGTCAGGGTCGCGGAGACGACCGCCCGCCACCCGGCCCGGCGGATCACCAGGCAGACCAGCGCCACGGCGATCAGCGGCAGCCCGATGGTCCGGGTGACCGTCGCGGCGGCCAGCAGCAGGCCGGCCAGCGCCGCGACCCAGGCGGCCGGGCGTTGCCGCCACAGCAGCAGGGTGACCGCCAGCACCGCCAGGAACTGGAAGAGCAGGTCCGCCATGACGAGGTGTTCGAGCTGGATCTGGTGGGCGTCCAGCAGCACCGGCAGCGCGGCGAGCGTCGCGCCCCATCCCGGCAGGCGGCCCAGCCTGCGCAGCAGCAGGTAGACGCAGAGCGCCACGGCCAGCCCGAGCAGGTGCTGGACGACGACCACGGCCTGGACGCTGGCCAGCGGCTTGAGGATCCACAGGAACAGCGAGTAGCCCGCGGGACGGGACTCCAGGGGGCGAGGGTCGAGCCCGGCGTTCAGGTAGACGAAGGAGTCGGCCCAGAACCACAGGGCGGGCCGGTAGCCGAGCACGGCCAGGGCGCGCAGGCAGCCGCCGGCCAGCAGGGCGGCGATGAAGAGCCAGTGTGCCCCGAAGAAACGGAGCACCCGCGAGGTACGGTTCGCCGGGTGCGTTCCCGTTGCCACCACGACCTCCCGAGTCCCGCGGACATGGCCACCCAGCATAGGCGCGGGACGGGAGGGGCCTATACGTGATGCGAAATTTGGTGGCGATCGAGTTCTATGCGGTGTTCCTCATCTGAAGCGCGGTTCCGGGGAGGCGTTCAGCACTCGATGACGTTCACCGCGAGCCCGCCGCGGCTGGTCTCCTTGTACTTGTCGAGCATGTCGCGGCCGGTGTCGCGCATCGTCTTGATGGCCTTGTCCAGCGAGACGAAGTGGCGGCCGTCGCCGCGCAGCGCGATCCTGGCCGCGGCGATGGCCTTGATCGAGGCGACGGCGTTGCGCTCGATGCACGGGATCTGCACCAGGCCGCCGATCGGGTCGCAGGTCAGCCCCAGGTTGTGCTCGATGCCGATCTCGGCGGCGTTCTCGACCTGCTCGGGGGTGCCGCCCATCACCTCGGTGAGCCCGGCGGCGGCCATCGAGCAGGCGGAGCCGACCTCACCCTGGCAGCCCACCTCGGCCCCGGAGATGGAGGCGTTCTCCTTGAACAGCACGCCGATCGCCCCCGCGGTCAGCAGGAAGCGGATCACCCCCTCGTCATCGGATTCGCGGACGAAGCGGTCGTAGTAGGTGAGCACGGCGGGGATGATGCCCGCGGCGCCGTTGGTGGGCGCGGTGACGATCCGGCCGCCGGCGGCGTTCTCCTCGTTGACCGCGAGGGCGAACAGCGAGACCCAGTCCATCGTCTGCAGCGAGTCCTTCTCTCCCGGCTCGCTCCGCAGCTGCCGGTGGAGCTGGTGGGCGCGGCGGCGGACCTTCAGGCCGCCGGGCAGCACGCCCTCCTTGCCGATGCCCCGCCGCACGCACTCGCTCATGACCTGCCACAGGACGAGCAGCTGGGCGCGGATCTCGGCCTCGGTGCGGCCGAACGCCCGCTCGTTCTCCAGCATCAGCCCGGAGATCGACAGCCCGGTCTCCGCGCACTGGGCGAGCAGCTCCGCGGCCGTGGTGAAGGGGTGCGGCAGGACCGTGTCGTCGGGTTTGATCCGGTCGGCGCCGGTGGCGTTCTCGTCGACGACGAAGCCGCCGCCCACCGAGTAGTAGACCTTCTCGCGCAGCGTCTCGCCGGACTCCGACAGGGCGGTGAAGCGCATGCCGTTGGGGTGGTGGGGGAGCGAGATCTTGCGTTCGAAGACGAGGTCCTCGCCGATGACGAAGGGGATCTCGTGGGAGCCGTACAGGCGGACGGTGCCCGAGGCGCGCATGGCGGCCAGCCGCTCGTCGACCGTGTCGACGTCGACCAGCTCGGGTTTCTCGCCCGACAGGCCGAGCAGCACCGCCTTGTCGCTGCCGTGGCCCTTGCCGGTCAGCCCGAGCGAGCCGTACAGGATGGCGCTCACCCGCGCGGTCTTCTCCAGCAGCCCGTCCCGGTGCAGGCCCCGGGCGAACTTGTGGGCGGCGGCCATCGGGCCGCCGGTGTGCGAGCTGGACGGGCCGATTCCGATCTTGAAGAGATCGAAGACACTGATCGTCATCTGAATCCTTCCAGCGTGGACGGTCACGCGCGCCCGGGGACGCGCGTGACCGCGACGCGAGGCGTCGAACTTATGACTCACCCGAGGTGAGCGCGGTGTACTCCTCCGGCGACAGCAGGTCGTCGGCGGAGCCCTCAAGACGTACCCGGAACAGCCAGCCGTCGCCGTAGGAGTCGCTGTTGACCAGCGAGGGGTCGTCCACGACCGCCTGGTTGACCTCCACGACCTCGCCGGTGACCGGTGCGAAGATGTCACTCACCGACTTGGTCGACTCGACCTCGCCGACGGCGTCACCGGTGGCGATCGACGCGCCGACCTCGGGTACCTGCACGTAGACCACGTCGCCCAGCGCCTCGGCGGCGTAGGCGGTGATGCCCACGGTGAGGGTCAGGCCGTCGTCGACGCCGCCGATCCACTCGTGTTCCTTGGTGTAGTGCAGGTCCTCGGGAATGCTGCTCATTTTTTCCTCCTGTAGAAAGGCAGTTCGACGACCTCGACCGGCTCGCGGCTGCCCCGGATGTCGACGGCCAGCCCCGACGACAGGCCGCTGTCCACGTAGGCCATGGCGATGGGCCTGCCCAGTGTCTGGGAGGGCGCCCCGCTGGTGACCTCCCCGGCGACCGTGCCGTCATCGGCGACCACCACCGGATACCCGTGCCGGGGCACCCTGCGGCCGCTCGCGACCAGGCCGACCAGACGACGGGCCGGCGGGACGTCCCTGAGCGGTTCGAGGGCGGCCCGGCCGACGAAGTCGCCCGGCTTGTCAAACCTCACCACACGGCCGAGCCCGGCGTCGAACGGAGTGAGGTCCGCGGAGAGTTCGTTGCCGTAGAGCGGCATGCCCGCCTCCAGGCGGAGGGTGTCGCGCGCGGACAGGCCGGCGGGGACCAGCCCGTGCGGCGCGCCCGCCTCGGTGAGGGCGGTCCAGAGGGATTCCGCCGCCGAGGCCGCGACGAACAGCTCGAAGCCGTCCTCGCCGGTGTATCCGGTGCGGGCGACGAGGACCTCGTGTCCGGCCACCACTGCGGGCAGGCCCGCGTAGTACCCGAGCCCGTCCAGGTCGGCGTCGGTGAGAGTGCTCAGGATCTCCACCGAGCGCGGCCCCTGGACGGCGACCAGCGCGTACTCCTCGGAGCGGTCCCGCACCGCGGCGTCGAAGTCCTTGGCGCGCTCGGTCAGCTCGGCGGCCACCCGGGGGTAGTTGGAGGCGTTGGCGACGACCATGAACTCTTCGGGGGCCAGCCGGTAGACGATCAGGTCGTCCAGCACGCCGCCCCCGGCGTCGACGATCATCGTGTAGCGGGCGCGGCCGGGCGCCAACGCGGAGAGGTGGCCGACCAGCGCGTAGTCGAGTGCCTCGGCGGCCTGCGGGCCGGTCACGAAGATCTCACCCATGTGGGAGAGGTCGAACAGGCCGGCCGCCTGGCGGACCGCGTTGTGCTCGGCGGACTCGCTGCCGTAGCGGAGCGGCATCAGCCAGCCCGCGAAGTCGGTCAGCGTCGCGCCGAGGGACTCGTGCACGCCGCACAGCGGCGTAGGTCGGGACATGTTCGCACCTCAGACAAGGGACAGATGAGATCATCCTCCCCCTCTGTCATTGGTGCCTGAGAGTTTCATCCGGGTTTTACCGGACTTTCACCTTCGGCGAGGTCGTGGGACCTGCTTTCCAGAGGCACCTACCCGCACGGTCCTTTGCCTTGAGAGGTTCGCGGGGAGGGCTTGCTCCTTCAGGGGTCCTGGCCTGGATGTCAGGACACTCTCCCGCGCGGGGTTCATCGGTGTCGCAGGCCAGCCTAACCGCCCGCACCGGCCGAGCGAAATCCCCTCGCGCCTGCCGGCCGGGATCAGGCCCCCTCGCCCAGTGCCCGGAGATCATCGCCCTCGGGCCTTACGGTGTGCACGTCCGCGCCGGCGGTGGCCATCGCCGCCAGGCGCTCCTCGGCGCCGTCGACGATCTGCAGGTCGGCTCTGCTGTGCGCGATGGCCGCGTCGATGAGCAGGGACACCAGAGGGTCGTCCTGTTCGCGGCGCAGGCGTGTCAGCGCCGCCAGGTCCGAGAGGTAGGCCTGGCGCTGAGCGGACACGAACGAGCCGAGCGCGTCCGTGCCCAGCCGGGTGGCCGCGAGCAGCTTGAGGAACAGTTCGTCCCGGAACCCCGACGAGCGGACCCAGGGAGCGCCCGCCCACTCCCGCAGCTCACCGGCGCCGCTCTCGGTCAGCCGGTACAGCGTCTTGTCCGGGCGGTCGCTCTGGGTCACGTGGCTGCGGGTCACGTGGCCGTCCCTGACCAGCCGGTCCAGGATCTGGTACAGGTGCCCGATGTTGAGGCCGCCCCACTGGGGGCCGACCGCCGCCTCGAACCGGGCCTTGAGTTCGTAGCCGTGGCTGGGCCCGTCGGCCAGCAGGGTGAGCACGGCATGGCTAAGTGGCATGATTCCTACATTGTCACAAGATAGGAACTTCACGGACCCTCGTACATTGTGACAATGTATCGGTCATGAGCGTTGAAGTCAGCCTGCGAGGCGTCAGCCGCATCCACGGCTCCACCAGGGCACTCGACGAGGTCGGCCTGGAGGTCGAGGCAGGTCAGGCGGTCGCGTTCACCGGGCCCTCGGGAGCGGGCAAGTCCACGCTCCTCCATCTTGTCGGTGCGATGGATCTCCCCGACGGGGGCGAGATCCACGTCGGAGGGAAGCGCGTCGACGATCTCGGGCGCCGGGGTCTCGACCGGCACCGGCGCGCGGTGGGCTTCGTCTTCCAGCGCTTCCACCTGCTCCCGGCGCTGAGCCTGCTGGACAACGTGCTCGCCCCCGTGCTGCCGCGCAGGGTGGGCTTCGACCGTCGGGCCCGCGCCAGGGAACTGCTGGCCGCGGTCGGGCTGGCCGACCGGGAACGGGCGCTGCCCGGCGAGCTCTCCGGCGGGCAGCAGCAGCGGGTGGCGATCGCCCGGGCGCTGATCGCCCATCCGCCTCTGCTCCTGGCGGACGAGCCCACCGGCAACCTCGACAGCGTCACCGGCCAGGAGATCGTGGACCTGCTGTTCTCCCTGCGGGAGGAGTACGGCATGACCATGCTGGTCGCCACCCACAACCCCGAGGTGGCGGCGGCGTGCGATCGGGTGGTTCGGATGCGTGACGGCCGGATCACCGGCGACGACCGGGTGACGCCCGCCCAGGACGTGCTCGGCCGGATCGGGCGGCTCGGATGACCCGCCTGGTCTGGGCCCAGCTTCGCCACCGGCTCGTCCGGGCACTGGTGCTCCTGCTCGGCATCGTGGTCGCGGCCACCGGGTTCACCGTGCTGACCGGCACCGCCGAGACCCAGCGTCTGGAGATCATCGGCACCGTCGGGGAGAACTTCCGGGCGCAGTACGACATCCTGGTCCGCCCGGAGAACTCGGCCACCGCCATCGAGCGGTCGCAGGGGCTGGTCCGCGCCAACTACCTGTCGGGCATCTTCGGGGGGATCACCTTCGACCAGTACGAGCGGATCAAGCGGGTCAACGGCGTCGAGGTCGCCGCCCCGATCGGCATGATCGGTCATGTCGTGCACACGGCAGGTGTCAGGGTCGACGTGACGGACCTGCTGCACGAGGGCGACCGCACGATGCTGCGCGTGGAGCGCACCAGGGTCACCGACCGGGGCCTCACCCGGATCCCGTTCCTGCAGCCCCAATACGAGTACGTCACCCGCCGCCCCGTCACGCTCGACTTCACAGAGGTCGCGGACGGGGGCGAGTTCGTCGAGGCGGCCGAGGAGGAACTGCCCGGCGGCCGGCGGGTCCGGTTGGCGACCTCGCTCGGCTGGTCGCAGGACCCGGCGAGGACCAGCCCGTTCCCCTCCGAGCGGATGCTCCCCGACCGCGGCTACTGGTCCACGCGGACCGGTCTGGGCGACGGTGGCGGATACTTCTGGAACGGATTGAAGCCCGGCCAGGCGGGCGTGCCGCTCTACCAGGAGTTCCCGTTCGTGCTCGCGGCCGTCGACCCGGATGCCGAGGCCCGGCTGGCCGGGTTGGCGGGGGCGATGGTCGAGGGACGTTACCTCACGGCGAAGGCGGCCAGGGACGATCCCAACGAGATCCCGCTGATCGCGGCCTCGGTGCCCTACGCGGACCAGCGGGACGAGGTCGTGATCCGGCGGCTGCCCGCCGAGGCGGCCGAGAAGGTCACCGAGGGTGTGCCGGCCAAGAGGCTTCTGCCCTATCTCGCCGCGAACCGGGGCGAGGAGGTCAGGCGTCTCACCCTCGACGCCGGACAGGTCTACGAGTCGATGCTCGACCGGTGGTCGGACCTGTCGGACGGGCACTACGTGCCGTTGACGAGGTACTGGGCATCCGGGCCCGTCGAGTACCGGCAGCGGGGAGCGCGTGAGCTCGCCGCGCTCCCGGTGCGGAACGGGTCCGGTGTCTGGAAGGATCCGTGGTTCTCGGGGGTGGCGGGCGTGGCCAAGGACTTCCCGGGCGCGACGGTCGGGGCATCCGACACCCAGTTCCGCACGCTGAACCGCAGGGCGATCTCCAGACGCTACACCGGGGACCTCAAGTCCCGCGTCGTCGGACGGTTCGACCCGGCCAGGCTGCCCGGTTTCAGCGAGCTGACCCGGCTCCCCATGGAGACCTACAACCCACCGGTCGCCACGCCGGGCGACGGCCGGACCGCCGCGCTCCTCGGCGGCCGGGCTCTGCTGCCCAACGACAACGTCGCCGGATACCTCCAGACGCCGCCCCTGCTCCTCACCAGCCTGCAGTGGCTGGAGGAGATCGCGGAGAGGACCGAGGGGCGGCCCGCGGCGCGGGCGCCGCTGAGCGTCATACGGGTGCGGGTCGACGGTGTCACCGGGCCCGACCCGGTCAGCCGGGAGCGGATCAGTCAGGTGGCCAGGGACATCGTGGCGGCCACCGGACTGAAGGTGGACATCACGGTCGGCTCGTCGCCGTCGCCGATGACGGTGGACCTGCCCGCCGGGTCCTTCGGGCGTCCCGCGCTGACCCTCCGGGAGGACTGGGTGAACAAGAACGTCGCCTACCGGATCCTGAACGCCGCCGACCGCAAGTCGCTCGTGTTGTTCGTACTGGTCCTGGCCGTCTGCGGGTTGTTCGTGCTCAACGGTGCGGCGGCGATCGTGCGGGCCAGGAGGTCCGAGCTCGGTGTGCTGGCCTGCCTGGGCTGGTCGCGGCCGAAACTGTTCGGGACCGTGCTCTGTGAGGTCGGCGCCATCGGCCTGCTGGCGGGCCTGCTGTCCGTCGCGCTGGCCTGGCCTGTCGCCCTGTGGTCGGGGGGCGCGCCGCCGGGGCAGCGGGCGTGGCTGGCGGTCCCGGCGGCGGTGATGCTGGCGCTGTCGGCGGGCCTGCTCCCTGCCTGGCAGGCCTCGCGGGTGCCGCCCGCGGAGGCGGTGCGGCCAGCCGTGCGGCTGCCGCGCAGGGCGCGCTCGCCGCGCGGGGTGGCCGGGCTCGCGGTGAGCGGGTTGACCAGGTCCCCCGGGCGGACCCTGCTGGGCGCGGCGACGCTCGCGGCCGCGGTCTTCGGGCTGACGGTGCTGCTCGGCGTCACCTACGGCTTCCGCGGCCGGGTGGTGGGCTCGCTGCTCGGCGACGCCATAGTGGTGCAGGCCCGCCCGGCCGACTACGCGGCTGTCGCGGTGATGTTCGGGCTGGCGGTGCTGGCCGTGGCCGATGTGCTCTACCTGGGGGTACGGGAGCGCGACACCGAACTGGCCGCGCTGCGCGCCTCGGGCTGGTCGGGGGGCTCGCTGGCCCGGCTGATCGTCCTGGAGGGGGCCGGTATCGGCCTGCTCGGCGCCCTCGCCGGGGTCCTGGGCGGGGTGACGGCCGCGTTCGCGCTGGCGGGCGACCTGCCGAGTGCGGTGGTCGTGGGAGCGGCGGTCGCGGCGGTGGTGGCCGTCACGTTCGCGGCCCTGGCCTCCGCTGTTCCCGCCCTGCTGGTGCAGCGGCTCCCGCTGGCCCTGATCCTCACGCGGGAATGAGCCCGGCTCCGGTGCTCCGCCCCACGGTGAGCGGGCCGCTCAGGAGCGGGCGTGCCGGACCAGTGCCTCGAACAGGGCCGGCTCGTCGTCGGTCTCGGGATGCCACTGGACGGCGAGGGCGAACGGATGATCCTCCACCTCCACGGCCTCCACCGTGCCGTCCTCGGCGTGGGCGGTCACGGTCAGGCCCTCGGCGAGCAGGTCAACGGCCTGGTGGTGGTAGTGGGCCACCTCCACGGTCTCGGTCCCGAAGACCTTCGAGGTCAGGCTGCCGGGGGCGAGCCGCACCGGCATCCTGCCGTAGCTGCCGGGGGCCGGGGCGTGCCCCTGGTGGCCCACCACGTCGGGCAGGTGCTGGTGGAGGCCGCCGCCGAGGGCGACGTTCAGGATCTGCATGCCCCTGCAGATGCCGAGGAAGGGCAGGTCCCGCTCCAGCGTCGCCCGGACCAGTCCCAGTTCGGCGTCGTCGCGGAACGGCCGGACGTAGCCGGTCCGCTCGTGCGGCTCCTGCCCGTACCGCTCCGGGCCGACGTCCCCGCCGCCGGCCAGGATCAGCCCGTCCAGGCGCTCCACGAGCGTCGCGGGGTCGCCCGCGGGCGGCAGGATCACCGGCTGCCCGCCCGCGCGGGCCACGTGGTCGACGTAGTCGTACGGCAGCAGCGCGGTGGTCGTCTCCCAGACGGTGAACCTCGCGGGCTCGACGTAGCAGGTGATGCCGATGACGGGACGGGACATGATCTCTTTCTCACGCGGACGCCGGGGACATGGGACATCCGCCCACGTCCTCGCACGTTATCGGGGCCAGGGTATGGCCTGGGCAAATCCCGCCACCGCCGGTCGCGAAGGTGGCGGGGGCGGAGACGGCGGGGAGCGGTCAGAGCGGCGTGACGTAGGCGCCCGAGATGCCGCCGTCCACCAGGAACTCCGCGCCGGTGACGAAGCTCGCGTCGTCCGAGGCGAGGAACGCCACCGCGGCGGCGATCTCGGTCGCCTCGGCGAAGCGGCCGATCGGGATGTGCACCAGGCGGCGCTGTGCCCGCTCGGGGTCCTTGGCGAACAGCTCCTGCAGCAGCGGGGTGTTGACCGGGCCGGGGCAGAGCGCGTTGACCCGGATGCCCTCGCGGGCGAACTGCACGCCCAGCTCGCGCGACATCGCCAGCACCCCGCCCTTGGAGGCGGTGTAGGAGATCTGGCTGGTCGCCGAGCCCATCACGGCCACGAACGACGCGGTGTTGATGATCGATCCCTTGCCCTGCCGCCGCATGTACGGGATGGCGTGCTTGCAGCACAGGTAGACGGAGGTGAGGTTGACCTCCTGGACCCGGCGCCAGGCGTCGATGCCGGTCTCCAGGATCGAGTCGTCCTCCGGCGGTGAGATGCCCGCGTTGTTGAACGCGATGTCCACGCTGCCGTAGCTGTCGAACGCGGTCTGGAACATCCGGACGACGTCGTCCTCGCTGGTCACGTCGGCCTTCACGAACAGGCCGCCGACCTCGGCCGCGGCCGCCGCGCCGGTCGTCTCGTCCAGGTCCACGCACACGACGCGGGCGCCCTCCTCGGCGAACCGGCGCGCGGTGGCCAGGCCGATCCCGCTACCGGCGCCGGTGATGACGGCCACCCGGTCCTGCAAACGCAGCATCGCTTCTACTCCTCGGAAATGAAGACGTTCTTGGTCTCGGTGAACGCGGACAGGGCGTCCGGTCCCAGCTCGCGGCCGAGGCCCGACTGCTTGAAACCGCCGAACGGGGTCCAGTAGCGGACGCTCGAATGCGAGTTGACGCTCAGGTTGCCCGCCTCGACGGCCCTGGCCATCCGGAGCGCCCGGCCGACGTCACGGGTCCAGATGGACCCGCTCAGGCCGTACGGGGTGTCGTTGGCGATCCGCACGGCGTCCGCCTCGTCGTCGAACGGCAGCACCGACACCACCGGTCCGAAGATCTCCTCGGTGAACGCCCGGTCGTCGGCCGAGGTCGGGGTCAGGACCGTCGCCGGGAACCAGAACCCCGGCCCCGACGGGCACGTGCCCCGCAGGTGGGGCGGCTCGGTGACGTAGGAGGCCACCCGCTCCCGGTGTTCGGCGCTGATCAGCGGGCCCATCTCGGTGCTCTCGTCGCGGGGGTCGCCGACCCTGACCTTCAGCACGGCCTCGCCGAACCGGGCCAGGAACTCGTCGTGCACCGAGCGCTCGACCAGGATCCGGGAGCGCGCGCAGCAGTCCTGGCCCGCGTTGTCGAAGACCGCGTACGGCGCGGTCGCCGCCGCCCGTTCCAGGTCGGCGTCGGCGAAGACCACGTTGGCGCTCTTGCCGCCCAGCTCCAGGGTGAGCCGCTTGACCTGCCCGGCGCAGACGGCGGCGATCTCCTTGCCCACCTCGGTGGAGCCGGTGAACACGATCTTCGCCACGTCCGGGTGTTCGACCAGCCGGGCGCCCGCGACCTCTCCGGCGCCGGGCAGGACCTGGAACACCCCCTCGGGCAGCCCGGCGGCCAGGGCCAGCTCGGCCAGGCGCAGGGCGGTCAGCGGGGTCCACTCGGCGGGCTTGACGATCACGGTGTTGCCCGCGGCCAGCGCCGGGGCCGTCCCCCAGGTCATGATGACCATCGGGAAGTTCCACGGCACGATCACGCCGACGACGCCCAGCGGTTCCTTGAAGGTGACGTCCAGGCCGCCGGGCACCGGGATCTGCAGGCCGTGGTCACGCTCGGGCGCCCCGGCGTAGAAGTCGAGCACGTCGGCGACGTTGCCCGCCTCCCAGCGGGCGTTGCCGATCGTGTGCCCGGCGCCCGCGACCTCCAGCAGGGCCAGTTCCTCGGCGTGCTCGCGCACCAGCGAGGCGAATCGGCGCAGCAGCCGGGCCCGGTCGGAAGGGCCGACGCTCCGCCAGGTGGCGAAGGCCCTTCTCGCGCGCTCCACCGCCCTGTCGACCTCGGCGGCGTCCGCCATCTCGACCTCGGCGAGCACCTCTTCTGTCGCCGGATTTATGATCTTCACCGTCACATCCGTTCGAATCCTCGGAACAGCTCCCAGTCGGTCACCGCCGCGTCGAAGGCGGCCAGCTCGGTCCGGGCGTTGTTCGCGTAGTGCGCCACGACGTCCTCGCCGAAGACGGAGGCCGCGAACGCGGAGCCCTCCCAGAGCTCCAGCGCGTCCCGCAGGGTGTGCGGGACGGTCTCCGCGCCCGAGGTGTAGGCGTTCCCCGTGACCGCCTCCTCAAGCGGCAGTTCGTTCTCGATGCCGTGCAGCCCGGCCGCGACCAGTGCCGAGACCGCCAGGTAGGGGTTGACGTCGCCGCCGGGCACCCGGTTCTCGATGCGCAGCGAGGGGCCGTGGCCGACCAGGCGCAGCGCGCACGTCCTGTTGTCCACGCCCCACTTGACGGCGGTGGGGGCGAAGCTGCCCGGCACGTACCGCTTGTAGGAGTTGACGTTCGGCGCGTACAGCAGGGTCAGCTCGCGCATGAGGGCGAGCTGACCGGCGATGAAGTGCTGTCCCGTCGCGGACAGTCCGTGCGCCTCGGAACCCGCCATGACCGGCTCTCCGGCGGTGTCCCTGAGCGAGATGTGGATGTGGCAGGAGTTGCCCTCGCGCTGGTTCGGCTTGGCCATGAAGGTGATCGACATGCCCTCCTGGGCGGCGATCTCCTTGGCGCCGTTCTTGTAGACGGCGTGGTCGTCGCAGCTGGACAGGGCCTCGCCGAAGCGGAAGGCGATCTCGTGCTGGCCGAGGTTGCACTCGCCCTTGGCCGACTCGACGTACATGCCCGCGCCCTCCATGCCGAGCCTGATCCTGCGCAGCAGCGGCTCGACCCTGGCGGTGCCGAGGAGGGAGTAGTCGACGTTGTAGAGGTTGGCGGGCGTCAGGTCACGGTAACCGCCGCGCCAGGCGTCCTCGTAGCTGTCGTTGAAGATCACGAACTCCAGCTCGGTCCCGACGAACGCCCCCCAGCCCCGCTCGGCCAGCCGGGCGAGTTGCCGGCGCAGGATCTGCCGCGGCGAGGCGGCCACGTCGGAGCCGTCCTCCCAGAGCAGGTCGGCCATCACCAGGGCCGTCCCTTCCTGCCACGGCACCCGGCGCAGGGTGGACACGTCGGGTTTCATGACGAAGTCGCCGTATCCCCGCTCCCAGGAGGACATCGCGTAGCCGTCGACCGTGTTCATGTCGACGTCGACCGCGAGCAGGTAGTTGCATCCCTCGGAGGCGTGCCCCAGCACCTCCTGCAGGAAGTAACGTGCCGACAGGCGTTTCCCCTGCAGGCGGCCCTGCATGTCGACGATCGCCAGCAGCACGGTGTCGATCCGTCCTGCCCGCACCTCGTCGTGAAGTTCGCGGACGTCCACACGCCCTCCTCGCCGGAGTCTTATTGGGCTAGTGTCAGACCATTGACGTGTAGCGGGGGGAGCATTGTCAAGGGTCGGAGGAGATCAATTGGACGAGGTGTCGCGACTGGCGACCGTGCTGCGGCCGGTGCGCGCGGGTAACGCGTTCGAGGAGACCGTGGAGCGCCTGCTCCAGGTCATCAAGCTGGGGCTGGTAGCCGAGAAGCTGCCGCCCGAGCGGGAACTCGCCGCCCAGCTCGGGATCAGCAGGGTCACCCTGCGCGAGGCCATCCGCGCCCTCGCGGAGGCGGGCTACCTCACCGTGCGCCGTGGCAGGTACGGTGGCGCCTTCCTCACCTACGTCCCACCGCGCCCGCGCCGTGACGACCTGCGCAGGGCGGTCGTCGACATGGGCACCGACGACCTGGGCGACGCGCTCACCTTCAGGATGGCCGTGGAGTGCGGTGCCGCCCAGGTGCTCGCCACCACCGCGCTCACCGAGGAGCGGCGCGACGCCCTGCGGGAGCGGCTGCGTGAGGTCAACTCGGCGGGGCCCGACGACTACCGCCGTCTCGACACGGCCTTCCACCTGGCCATCGCCGAGCTGACCGGCTCCCCGCTGCTCGCCGCGGCCTGCGCCGACGCCCGGCTGCGGGTCACCGACCTGCTCAACGCCATCCCGGTGCTCCGGCGCAACATCGAGCACGCCGCGATCCAGCACGAGGCGATCGTGACGGCGATCCTGGCCGGCGACCCCGAGGGCGCGCGCCGCGCCGTGGCCGAGCACCTTGAGGGCACCGCCGCGCTGCTACGGGGCTTCCTCGCATAGCCTGATGAAACGGTGGGGGATTTGTTCCGAGATCGGATCATGGAAACAGGACGGCTGCCGCTGTTCTGTTTCTTTGTCGCGCTGATCGTCGCCTTCGTGTTCACCAGGATCAACGTCCGGCTCATCCGGGCCAAGATCGGCTGGTTCCGTAACGTCAACGTCGGCGAGATGCACATTCACCATGTGGTGTTCGGCGTGGTGCTGACCCTGCTCGGCGGGGTGTCCGGCCTCGTCGTCTCCGGGGTCTCCGAGGGCTGGTACGCGGTGACGGCGGCGATCTTCGGCATCGGCGCCGCCCTCGTCCTCGACGAGTTCGCGCTGATCCTGCACCTGCGCGACGTCTACTGGGAGGAGGAGGGCCGAGCCTCCGTGGACGCGGTGTTCATCGCCGTCGCGATCACCGGCCTGCTCCTGCTCGGCCTGCGCCCCCTCGGCTGGGAGAACTCCGACGGCACCCCCAGGGGCACCTGGCTGACCGCCGGTCTCATCGTGACCAACCTCGGGCTCGCCGTGGTCACGCTGCTCAAGGGCAAGATCTGGACGGGCCTGGTCGGGCTGTTCGTGCCGATCCTCCTGGTGCCGGGGGCCGTGCGGCTGGCCCGCCCGGGATCGCCCTGGGCACACTGGTTCTTCGCCCCGGGCGCCCGGCACCCGCGGCTCCGCAAGATGGCCAGGGCCGAGCGCCGCGAGGAGCGCTGGCGCCGCCCGGTGATCCGCGGCAAGATCGCCTTCCAGGAATTCGTCTCCGGCCGTCATGACCTCCCCTCCACCCGCCGCCGCTCCCGCCGCTGAACCGCCGATGCCCTCGCCGTCGCCGGGTGGACCGGGAGCCGAGGTCGGCCCGCGAGTGTGGGCACTGCACGAGCGCGGTCTCGCCCGCGACGTCATCGACGTCGCCTCGGTCTCCGAGCCGTACGGTTTTCGCGAACTCGAACACCTCGCCCGCCGGTACGACGAGGGGTTCTCGCTCGCCGAGCTGGTGATGCGGCTGGAGTTCGTCGCCCTGATCGCCGACGAGGACTTCGAGGCCCACGGCGTGCGGGGCGAGCGGCTCTGGGAGATCCGCCGGTTCGCCGGCGCCTGGGTGGAGGACATCGGGCTGCGCCGCGCGGAGGAGGGCGACATCGACTACGACGACGTCCCCGACCCCGACTGAGGGACGAGGGGAAAGCGGCGGCACGGTCGTGGTGAGCTTTCGAACCCGTGCATATCCGGCCGCGCGCCGGGCAGATGACGGCCCTGCCTGCCGAAGGGGTGCTGATCATGGGTCTGATGGAGAAGTTCAACCTGCGCGAACTGAAGGCCAGGGTCAAGCGGAGGACGGCCGGACGGACGGGCGACCGCCGGCCGGCGGCCGAGGCCAGAACCGAGGAGGCCGAGGCGAGGCTGCTGAAGACCCAGGACGAGATCCTGGACACCGTCGCGGAGATGCGCAGGGAGTACGGCGTTCGCCGCCACTGACCCCGCTCGCCGGTGTTCCGCCGATGGGCTCCTTGCCGAGCCGGCTCCGGATCGGCGGGGCGCCGGTACGCGGCGGCCGCTCCTCGGACCGGCCCCGGGAGGGGTGGTTTTTCCCCGCACCGCTCATCACTTAATGAGTAGAAATTTCAAGAATTCCGCCTGGTCGTACATAGACAGAACATATGTCTGTTTCGCTATAGTCCGAAGGCATTGTAGGGGCGCGAGTGGACCAATCCTTTTAAAGGTGGGCGAATGACAAGCCTCGATTCAGCGACATCCGTGGTCCGGTCGGCGATCGCCGAGGTGCTGAGCGTACCGAGCGATCAGGTGAAGCCGGGGGCCACCATCGCCGACCACCAGATCGACAGCCTGGAATGGGTGGAGATCTCCGTCATCATCGAGGAGAAGCTGGGCATCCAGCTCGACCCCAGTGACTTCGCCGGGGCGCAGACCGTCGCCGACATGGCGGGCGTACTGCACGCCGCGCTGGCGGCCCGGTGACGCGCGTCGTCGTCACGGGTCTGGGGGTCAAGAGCCCGGCGGGCAACACGGCGGGGGACGCCTTCGCCACGGTGCTCGCGGGCAAGTCGCTCGCGACCGCCATCCCCGAACTGGCCGACGCCCGGGTGCCGGTCTCGATCGGGTGCCCGCTGGCGCCGTTCGAGCCGGATGACTACTTCGGCGGGCGCGAGCTCCGGACCCTCGACCGGACCTCCCAGATCGGCCTCGCCGCGGCGATCGACGCCGTCGCCGACGCGGACGGCCTGCCCGCCGAGGGCTGCGGGGTGTACGTGGGCACCGGCGGCGGCGGGTTCGCCACCCTGGAGAACCTGATCGTGGGGCACACGCTCGGCAGGGAGAAGGTGCCGGTCCACGCGGTTCCGACGCTGATGTCCAGCTCGACGGCCTCGCGCGTCGCCATCAGGTACGGCTTCAGGGGGCCGTGTCTCACCTTCAACACGGCCTGCGCCAGCGGGGCCACCGCGATCGGCGAGGCGCTGCGCGCGATCCGCTCGGGCGTGGTCGGCTCCGCCGTCGCCGGGGGCCTGGACGCGCTGCTCTCCCCGCTCGCGATGGAGGCCTTCGCCCGGGTCGGCGCCCTGTCGGAGCGGACGCACGCCCCCTCGGAGGCGTCCCGCCCGTTCGACGCCGACCGTGACGGCTTCGTCATGGGGGAGGGCGCGGCCTTTCTGGTCCTGGAGCGCGCCGACCTCGCCGAGGCGCGGGGCGCCCGTGTCTACGGCGAGGTCAGCGGCTACGCGGCCAACTGCGACGCCAACCACATCGTGGCGCCGCTCAGGGACGGCTCGGTGGCGGCCGGGTGCATGCGCGCCGCCCTGCTCGACGCCGGACTCGACACCGGAGACGTCGGGCACGTCAACGCCCACGGGACCTCGACCCCGCACAACGACAGCGCCGAGGCCGCCGCCCTGTACGCGTGTTTCGGTGGCCGTACGCCCCCGGTGACCTCGACCAAGGGCGTGACCGGCCACCTCGTCGGCGGCGCGGGCGCGCTGGAGGCGGTCATCGCCCTGCTGTCGGCCCGAGAGGGCCTGATTCCCCCAACCGCCAACTTCGCGGGCGGCCCCGAGGCCGACCTCATCGACATCGTCTGCGCTGAGCCCCGGTCCGTGGCCGTCGCCCCCGTCCTGTCCAACTCCTTCGGCTTCGGGGGCAGCAACGCCTGCCTGGTCCTCACCCCCTCCCTGGATTCCTGACATCCCGTACGGCCCCGCCGGCCCGCCGTGAAACGGCGCCGAACCGACGGGGCCTTCGCCGACCCCCTGATGTCAACTTTGGTTAACAAGATTGGTGACGTCACCGACTTTCACTACGAAATATGGCGAAGGCGCTCGGGGTGGACTCGTGCGAGGTAAACAGGAAAAGCGGCCGGAGGTCGATCGCGTCGTTTCGAAGGGGGATCGCATTGTCCGAGACCGCGTCCTGGCGGTTGCTGGTCGCCTATTTAGGTCCCCACCGGAAAACCCTGCTGCTGGGCGGGGCGCTCAGCCTCGTCGGCTCGCTGGCCGGATTGGCGATGCCGCTCCTGGCCAAGACGGTCGTCGACGCCTTCGGTGAGCAGCGCTCCCTGCTCGGCCCCGTGCTGGGGCTGACCGCCGCCGTGCTGGTGGGAGCCGGCCTCGGCGCGCTGGGCAGCTACGTGCTGGAGCGGATGGGGGAGAGCATCGTCTTCTCCGCCCGCCGCGGCCTGGTCGACCGGATGCTGCGGCTGCGCGCCTCCGAGGTCGACCGGCTCAAACCCGGTGACCTGATGTCCCGGGTGACCTCCGACACCACGCTGTTGCGCGCGGTGTTCGCCAACAGCGTGGTCGAGACGGTCAGCTCGCTCTTCATGCTCGTCGGAGCCGTGGTCATGATGGCGATCATGGACTGGGCGCTGCTGCTCATCACGCTGGGAGTGCTGGTCCTGGTCGGCGGGCTCGTCGGCCTGGTCCTGCCCCGTATCCAGCGGGCCTCGACGCAGGCCCAGATCGCGGTCGGCGAGATGGGCGCGGTCCTGGACCGGGTGCTCCAGGCGTTCCGTACCGTCAAGGCCAGCGGTGCCGAGGAGCGGGAGATCGCCGCGGTGACCGAGGCGGCCCGCGAGGCGCGTGACCGGGGCATCGCCGTCGCCTGGCTGACCTCGATCGCCGGTATCTCGGCGTGGGTCTCCGCGCAGCTGGCCTTCGTGGCCGTGCTCGGCGTGGGCGGCGCGCGCGTCTCCTCGGGCACGCTGGAGGTCTCCTCGCTGATCGCCTTTCTGCTCTACCTGTTCTACCTGGTCGCCCCCATCGGCCAGCTGGTCCAGGGCTTCACGCAGTTGCAGAACGGTCTGGCCGCGGTGCGGCGGATCCGCGAGATCGAGGAGCTTCCCGCCGAGCAGACGGGCGGCAAGGTCTACGAGGTCGGGAGCACTCCGGCCTGGGTCTCCTTCGAGAACGTCGTCTTCCGCTACGGCGACGACAGGCCGATCATCCACGACGACGTCTCCTTCGAGGTGCCCGCGGGCGGGCTGACCGCCCTGGTGGGGCCGTCGGGCGCGGGCAAGTCCACTGTCTTCGCCCTGCTGGAGCGGTTCTACGAGCAACAGTCGGGGACGATCAGGATCGACGGCCGAGACATCGCGGACTGGCCGCTGGCCGAGCTGCGCGCCTGCCTCGGCTACGTCGAGCAGGACGCGCCGGTGCTGGACGGCACGCTCAGGGAGAACCTCGTCTTCGCCGCGCCGGGCGTGGAGGAGGCCGACATCAGGCGGGTGCTCGCCCGCACCCGCCTGGAGGACCTGGTCTCCAGGCTCCCCGAGGGGCTGGACACCAGGGTCGGCCATCGAGGGATCCTGCTCTCCGGCGGTGAGCGCCAGCGGGTCGCCATCGCCCGTGCCCTGCTGCGCAGCCCCCGGCTCCTGCTGCTCGACGAGGCCACCTCCCAGCTCGACGCGGTCAACGAGCTGCGGCTCCGCGAGGTGATCGCGGAGGTGGCGGCGGAGACGACGGTGCTGGTGATCGCACACCGTCTCTCCACGGTGACCGGTGCCGACCGGATCGTGGTGATGGAGGCGGGCCGGGTGCGGGCCGTGGGCACCCACGACGAGCTGCTCGGCGACGACGCCCTCTACCGCGAGCTGGCCGCCACCCAACTCCTGCTGCCCGGCTAGTCCCGCCGCTCGGCGGCTGTCCGGCATGGTGAAGGCAGCGCGGTGGTTCTGGCGCGGTTGTGTAAATTCATATCGTTCACAAAGGAATAATTCGGACACCGGGCCGATGGTCTGATTCGCCATCCGGCGAACCGGGCATCCCCGCCTGTGCGAAGCCTCTCCTTCGCACCGGGGGTGCCCATCGGGCGCGCGCCGCATTCGATCTCCCGATCCCGTCCGTGCGGGACGAAGATCGGGGCGCGACGATCGTTACGGCCACCACCGGGGGGGGGTGGGGGTGGGGGGGGGGGGGGCCGCCGCCCGC
>NZ_JBEOZN010000082.1:0-45440 GCF_040298085.1 Streptosporangium sp. NPDC001681
AGGAGAGCAGCCTCCAGGCGTTCCGCGACGAGGAGGCGGCCTACATGCGCAACTGGCCGTTCGCGTTTCACCGCCTGGCCACAGACCGCTCGATGGCGCCGCGCTGTCGAGCAGCCGGCCGGCGAGGTGGGTGAGGGGCCCGCGCAGGGCGGGGCGGGCCCGCAGGAGGGTGCGCGCCGCCTCGGCCAGGGCGGAGCCCGCGTTACCACGCAGCAGTCCCGGGGCGACCTTGACGCGCAGCCCGGCGGCCAGTGCGGCCAGATGCTCGTCCATGACCAAGCGGTGGAGGACCTGGACGCGGTCCTCGCCCTCGGGTGCGTACCAGCCGCGGGCCGCGGGCAGCCGTAGGTCGGGCCCGTCCACCTGCTGGTGGAGGTCTCCGAGGTCGGGGACGATACCGTGCGCGACGACGCAGCCCAACACGACAGACCACAGCCGGGCGGCGTGGCCGAGCTGGACGACGGACGCGGCGATGCGGTGCTCGGGCGTGCCGTACCGGGTCACCCGGTCGGCCACCAGATGGGCGAACCCATCCGCGTAGGCGTCTGCAACGGGCCGCCAGGCGCCGTCACCCTCGCCGACGGCGAGGGTGACGAAAGGGTCCAGGCCGGCGAGGTCGACCAGTGCGGTGGCGACGGCTTCGGGCCGAGCGGGCCGCAGGCGGGTCATGTCAGGTCTCCCGCAAGCACGCTGATCTGCGGGACGCCGCTGCGGGGGTGCAGGGTGACCTCGGCCTCGACCCGGTAGACCTCGGCCAGCAGTGCCGTGGTGAGCACCTGGGCAGGCGGGCCCGCCGCGACCAGACGGCCGGAGGCCATGACGCAGATCCGATCGCAGAACGCCGCAGCCAGGTTGAGGTCGTGCAGCGCGACGACGGCGGTCACGCCGAGCCGCCGCACCAGCCGCAGGGCGTCCAGTTGGTGGCGCAGGTCGAGGTGGTTGGTCGGCTCGTCCAGCACCATCGTCCCGGCTTGTTGCGCCAGCGCGCGGGCGATGAGGACGCGCTGCTTCTCGCCGCCGGACAGCCGGTCGAACGGAGCCTGGGCGAGATCGGCGACGTCCAACTCCTGCAGCGCGCCCGTGACGATGGCCCGGTCGTCGGCGTCGTCGCCCTGGAACGCCCGCTTGTAGGGGGTACGGCCCATCGCCACCACGTCGTACACGGTCAGCTCGAACTCGCCGGGCGCCTCCTGCAGGACGGCCGCCAACCGCCGGGCCAGCCGCCTGCCGGTCATCCGCCAGACGTCTTCGCCGTCCAGCCGCACCTGTCCCGACGTGGGGCGCAGTGCCCGGTAGAGGGTGCGCAACAGGGTGGACTTGCCCGCGCCGTTGGGGCCGACAAGCGCGACGACCTCACCCGGGGCGACGTCCAAGGACACCTCCCGCACCAGGACCTTGCCGCCGACGACGACGCCGACGCCCTCCAGGCGCAGAGCCGCGGGCCTGTCCGCCGGGATCACCGGGCCGCCCTCCGCCGCATGAGCCACAGGAAGAAAGGCCCTCCGGTCAGGGCGGTCAGGATGCCGACCGGAATCTCCTCCGGGGCGATCACACTGCGGGCGGCGAGGTCGGCGGCGATGAGGAAGGCCGCGCCCAGCAGGGCGACAGCCGGCAGCGCGCGCCGATGGTCGGCGCCGACCAGCAGGCGCACCACGTGCGGCAGCATCAGCCCCACGAACCCGATGGAACCGCTGACCGCGACGATCGCGCCGATCATCAGGGCGACCAGGACGAACAGTGCGCCCCGGAAGCGGTGCACGTTCAGCCCCAGGGCCGCGGCGGCCTCCTCCCCGGCCAGCAGCAGGTTGAGCGGGCGGCCAAGACTCAGCAGCACGCCGGTGCCGAGCAGCACCGCCGCCGCGGGGATCCAGACAAGGTCCCAGGTGGTGCCGGCCAGGCCGCCCAGCATCCAGCGCAGCGCCGAATCGGCCTTGTGCGGGTCGTTGGAGGTGACGATGAGGTAGCTGGCCACCGCCGAGAGGACCTCGGCCGTGGCGACCCCGGACAGCACCAGCCGCACCGTCGTCATCCGCCCTCCGGAGCGGGCCAGGAAGTAGACCAGCACCAGCGCCGCAAAGGCACCAGCGAAAGCGGCCAGCGGCAGCGAGAACGCCCCCAGCAGCGAGACGTTGAACACCATGACGACGACCGCGCCGACCGTCGCGCCCGAGGACACCCCGAGCAGCATCGGATCGGCCAGCGGATTGCGCACCAGCGCCTGCAGGGCCATCCCGCACACCGACAACCCCGCCCCCACCACGCCGCACAGCAGGATCCGGGGCAGGCGGACGTCCATCACGATCGTCTCCCTGACCGGCGCCCAGGTGGGCTCGACCAGAGGCGCATACAGCCGGTGCAGCATGATGGCCCACACCTCGCCGAACGGCAGACGCACCGAACCGACCGCGATCCCGGCCGTGGCGGCCGCCACCACGGCGACGGCGAGCACCGCCAGGACCAGCGTGTACGGCACGCGCCCGCGGCCGCCGACGACCACGGGTGCCGGCGGCCTGGACGGGGCGATCTTGGTCACGCGAAGCGGTCCGGGTGGATCTGGCGGGCCAGTGACTCCACGCCGGAGGGCATCCGCACGCCCAGCACCGTGGACGACAGCGGTAGCACCGCGAACCGCTGGTTCCTGATCGCGGGCACGTCCTTGAGTGCCGGGTTGGCGAGCAGGAACTTCTTCTTGCCCTCCACGGGCTCGTCACCGTAGTCGTAGATGACGATCACGTCGGGCGCACGCTCGGCGACCTGCTCGAAGGAGACATCTCCGAAGGACTTGGGAAGGTCGGCGAACAGGTTCGTCCCACCCGCCAGTTTGATCATCTCGTTACCGATTCCGGCGCCGCCCGCGGTGAAGGCGGTCTTGTCGCCGCTGTCGTAGACGAACACCTTGACCGGCTCGGCCCCGTCGATCCTGGCCTTGACGCCGTCCAGCACGCCGCGCATCGCGGCGACCTGCCGTTCGGCGCGGTCGGCCACCCCGAAGATCGTGCCGATCGTCCGGATCTCCTCCTCGACCTGGGTCATGGTCACCGGGCCGGTCGGGCATGCTTCGATGTTGACATGGGAGTCGATCCCGGCCTTGGCCAAGACGGCCCGGCCGCGCCCCTCCTTCTCGGCGAAGGCACTGTTGAATCCGCCGTAGACGAAGTCGGGCTCGGCCGACAGCAACGCCTCGTAGGAGGGGTACTCCTTGGCGAGCACCGTGATCCCCCGGTAGGCGCTCTCGTAGGCGGGAGAGATCTCGTCATCGAGAAAAGCGGTCCCGACCATCGACTTCTCCAGCCCGAGGGCGAGCATGATCTCGGTGACATGCTGGTTGAGTGTCACCGCCCGCTGCGGCGGCTTCTGGAAGGTGGTCGTCACACCACAGTTGGTCACGGTGAGGGGGAACCCTGCGGCGGCCGAGCTCGCCGCCGGATTCGTGGCGCCCGTGGGGCCGGCGGTCTGCTCGCCGGCTCCGCAACCGGCCACCAGGAGCGCGGAGACGAGGAGGAGCAGGAGTGGGAGTGAGCGTCGGCTCGTCATGAACGGGTCCTTGTGAAGAGGTGCAGGGTGAGGATGTCGGGAATCGGCGCGAGGCCGGGGCCTCCGGCCTGGATCCAAGCGGCGATGTCCTCGGCGACGTCGAGGTGGTTGACCAGGCCGAGCCATACCGGCCGCCCGCCTGCGGCGCGTCCGGCGGGTGAGGGCCGCACGACGATCACGTTGGCCTGCTCGCACACGTCCAGGCAGTCGCTGACGTGGACATCGGCGATCTCCGACAGGCGGCGAAGCTGCTCGTCATGGTCGAGGGCGGGGATCTTGCGGGTGCTACCGCAGCAGCAGTCCCGGCAGACGGTGAGCCTGCTCATGCGTGCTTGAATCCCTTTCCGGTGCGATCCAGCGGGTCGGGTCCGAGGCCGAGGTAGGTGGCGCGCAGTTCGTCCCAGGTGGCCAGGCGCTCATAGTCGGGCGGGTCGAGGATCTGCTGGCGGTCGGTGAGGAAGGGGTTGGGCAGCAGCACCGTCATCAGCTGGTCGCCTTGGCCGTTGAACATCCGCAGGCCCCAGGAGACGGGGCTGCCGTCGGCGCCGATGGAGCGATACAGCTCGGCGCGGGCGCAGCGGCGGATCCGCCCGAGTTCGGGACCGCTCGCGGTGTGCTCGCCGATACACCAGCGGCCGAAGTCGACGGTGACATAGCCGTCGTACAGGCTGATCCGCTCGGGTGCGTTGGGCGCGGCGACCTCCCAGGCGGCGCCTTGGACGATCACGCCGAACCAGATGTGCTCCCAGTGTTTTTCGAAGATGCCGGTGACCAGGGCCAGCAGGGTCTGCTCGTCGGTGGGCAGCGCCCACAGGTGCAGGGTGGTCCGGTGTTCCTCGACGACGGTGTGGCTCATCGCTCTCCTACGGCTTTCGTCCACTGCTCGTGGGCGCCACAGGCGGTGGCGGTGAGCAGGACAGCGAGCAGCACGCCGGTGATCGGGCGGAGGATGCCCATGGGTGGTCTCCTGGAAACTGGCCGCGGTCACCGTTCCTCGACGGCTGCCGCGACGGGCGAGAGGCCGGATCACCAGGAGAGTCCTGCACGACGGGCAGGCTGAAGGGCCCCATAGCGGGAGAACCGCATGACGGCCACCGTCCTCTCTTGGGGAGATCCGCCCCATTTCGTGAGGAGGCGACAGCGTGAGTCTCCTGGCTCTCGGGTCGATGCTCCTCCCGGCCTTCCCACCCGCACGCGGGCAGTGGCCTGTTCGGGATTCACTCGCCGATCACAGTGGCGGGACCGCACCGGATTCACACCGGTTTCCTCGTTCCGCCGTCGCCTACGCCGACCATGTTCGCACAACCACCATTAACGACAAGACCTCGACCGGCTCGTTCAATGATCGTTGCAACGGCGTCCGGGACCGCCGCGCGTACCGTGCGTGCGGTCCCGGGGCGGCACGCGATCCGGCTCCACACGCACGGCCGCCGTGGAACACGAGGCGCTCTTCGCATGACCGTCCCGCGTTTCGGGTGAACGGCGGGAGCCGTTCCCACGTATGCCCGGGTATGAGATTCACGCACCCGGCCGCGACGGCCTGAGGCGTGATCCGCTGTCCCGGTCTTCTCGGCGAGTCACCCGGCTGACAGGATGTCCTTTGTGACCCCTACGGCGTCGGCGCTGCGCGTGCCACGAGCCATCGTCTTCGCGACGATGTGCCTCGTGGTCTCCGCGGGCGGCCACGCGCTGGCCGGGGGCGGCCTGATCCCGCCGCACCTGGCCGTTCTGGGCGCACTGATCGCCTTTTGCGTGGCGTACGCGCTCAACGGGCGCGAGCGCGGTGTGGAGGTCGTGCTCGGCGCGACCACCGGCGCGCAGATCCTGCTGCATGAGCTGTTCAATCGCGCCGCGCCCGCACCGCAGGCGATGTTCTCCGCTGAGCACGGCCATTCCGGCCTGGGCATGACGGTGATCCATCTCGCAGTGGCGCTGGGCACCGGATGGTGGCTGCACCGCGGCGAGAGCGCCCTGTGGCTGATGATCCGCCTGTACGGCGGGCCGAGGCCGCTGATCCGGCTGTTGTTCGCCATCCCCGCCGAGGTGGCGCCGCCGGTGTGGCGGGCCGTTCCGGCCGCCGATGTCCGGCCGTACGGCGGCTGGGAAATCCTGCCGGTGCTGCGGCGGCGCGGCCCGCCCGTACCGCGACACGCCGGCTGAAGGACCTGAAGGAAGGGTCCGGAGGGTGGCGTGCCCCCGTGACCAGACGCCCTCCTTTTTTCACTGGAGGCGTTCCTTCCGTTTCGCCGGTCCGTGCCGAGGGCACGGCCGGAGGTTCCTCCTGGAGTCCACGATGGCGTCCCTGCCACGATCCGTCCGCACGACCGTTGTCACCGCCCTGTGTTGCGCCATATTCGTCCTGCTCGGCGCACCCGCCGCGCTCGCCCACGACCGCCTCAAGAGCAGCTCTCCCGCCAAGGATGCCAAGGTCTCCGCCGTCGAACGGATCAAGCTGGAGTTCAGCTCTCAGGTCCGCTTCCCGGCGGTCGCGCTGCGCACGGCGAGCGACACGATCATCGACATCGGCAAAGCGAAGGCCGCAGGTGACACGGTCACCTCCGATGTTCCGGCGCCCCTGGCCCCGGGTGACTATGTGATCGCCTGGCGGGTGGTCTCCTCCGACGGCCACCCGATCGAGGGGGAGACTCCCTTCACCGTGACCGCCCCGGCGACACCGCCCGCGAAGGCCGCATCGACCGTCGCGACCACACCGGTGCCGGAGCCGACGGCTTCAGCGTCCGCACCGGTGGTCGCGCAGCCCGTTTCGCCTGGCCCCGCTTCCGCCACCGGCGAGCAGGAGAACGCCGGGAGCCTGCCGGGCTGGATCTGGGTCGCACTCGCCGCGATCGTGGCCATCGGCGCGGGCATCTGGTTGCAGGCCTCTCGCCGAGGCCGTCCCGGCGGCGCGGAGTGATCCGCCGGCCATGCCCGCGCACCTGACGTTACGTCTCGCCCGCGCCGCGGCCTTCGCCGTGGTGTGCCTGGGGCTCGGCGTGCTCGCACACGTGTCCGGCGGGGGCGTCGTCTCCGCACCGGCGGCGGCGTGCGCCTTGACGCTGGCGTTCCTGGCGGCGCTGCCCGCGACCGGCGGCGAGCGCGGCCTGGGCGTGATCTGGCCGTTGCTGGCAGGAACGCAGGTGGCGCTGCACCTGCTCTTCTCCACGGTTCACCTCATCGCGCCGCTGGCCGAGGCCGGCGGGCACGCGCATTCGGGGTTGGTCCCCGGGCTGGGCATGGTGGTGACGCACGGCTGGGCGGGAGCGCTGGCCGCGCGGTGGCTGGCTCGTGGCGAGGCCGCGCTCTGGGCGGTGCTGCGCCGCCTCGCCGTCCGGCTGTGCCGGCTGCTGAGGGTCCGGTGCGGCCAGACGGCCGCACCCGCCCGTCCATGGCTCACGAGCTCCCCCGCCCCGCCGCTGCTGCGATCCGCGTTACTGCGGTACGCGCTCAGCGGGCGGGCCCCGCCACTGCCGATCCGCGGCTGAGCCGCTCCCCCTTCACGGGCTGACCCCCACAGGCGGTCCCGTCTCCTCACGATGCCCTCCCGGGCGGACCCGGTCCGCCCGGCTGCCGCCGTGCCCCTACCCCCCAACCGGAGTACGCCCATGCCCGTCCCCGTTCCCCTCTCCGATTCCCCGGCGAGCGCCGCCGGTCTACGCCTGTCCGCCGTGAGCTGCCGGCACGGCAGACTCCTCGCGGTGGACGCCGTCGACCTGGCGCTCGCCCCCGGCGAGCATCTGGCCATCATCGGCACCAACGGCTCGGGCAAGAGCACGCTGCTGCGCGCGCTGCTCGGACTGCATCGCGAGGTCTCCGGGGTGATCGAGGTCTCGGGACGGCGGGCGCGCACGCCGGCCGACTGGGCCCGCCGCCGCTCCGAGGTCGCCTGGATCCCGCAGCGCCAAGCGGCCGGACGCTTCCCGCTGCTGGTGCGCGAGCTGCTGGCCAGCGGCGGACACGCCGAGCGGGCGTTCGCCGCGGCCGAGGACCTGGGGGTGGCCGCCCTGCTGGAGCGCCCGCTCGCCACCCTGTCGGGTGGCCAGCTGCAGCGCGCCTATCTGGCGCGGGCGCTGGGACAGGTCGCGGCCGGGGCGGGACTGGTGCTGGCCGACGAGCCGACCGCGGCCCTGGACTTCGCCGGTCAGGAGCAGGTCGCCGGCGTGCTGGCCGGGCTGGCGGTGAGCGTGGTGGTGGTCACCCATGACCGGGTGGTCGCCCAGGCGTGCGGGCGGGTGGCCGAGATGGCCGCCGGGCGGCTGCGGGAGGTCCGGTGAACTCGATCTGGACGCTGCTGGAGATTCCCTCGGTCCGGCTGGCCCTGGTGGCGCTGCTGCTCGGTTCGGTGGCGCTGCCGATCGTCGGGGTGTTCATCGTGGGGCTGGACATCATGCCGGTTCGTTTCGCGATGATGCACGTCGCGCTGCTGGGCATCGCGATCGGCCTGCTGAGTGGCCTGGACCCGCTGCTGTGCGCGCTGGTGCTGTGCGGGCTGACCGGCGGCGCGCTCACGCCGCTGGCCCGCAGCAGCGCGGGGTTGCCGGGGGCGATGGGCCTGCTGATGACGCTGGCCATCGCGGCGGCGCTGCTGGTGCTGTCGATCTCCGGGGTGAACGCCAACGGGGCGTTCGAGCTGCTGTGGGGGTCGATCCTGGCGACCCGCCCCGGCGACGTGGCCGCGCTCGCCGTCCTGGCCGCGCTCGTCCCGCTGCTGTACGGGTTGCGCAGGAAGGACCTGGCCCTGCTGCTGCACGACCGTGAGCTGGCCGTCTGCTCGGGAGTGGCCGTGGAGCGGCTCACGCTCGTCCTGCTGGTGGTGATCGCGGTGGCGATCGCCTCGGCCATCCGGCTGACCGGGGCGTTGCTGGTCGACGCGCTCACCCTGCTGCCCGCCCTGGCCGCGCGCCGGGTCGGTCGGTCGTTGTCGGCCATGGTCGGCTGGTCGGTCGCCTTCGGGCTGGCTTTCAACCTGGGCGGCTTCTGCCTCGCCTTGCTCTTCGACTTCCCACCAGGCCCGGTGCTGGTGCTGGTCGGCGGGATCTGCACCGTCCTTCTCTATTCGATCCCGGAAAGGATCCTCACGAAATGATCATCTTGCGCCGATTCCGTCTCGCCACCCTGGCGGCCGTCGCCGCTCTGACCATGGCCGCCTGCGGAAACACCGAAGATGCCTCCTCGGCCGCTCCCTCCGCCTCGCCCGGCGGCTTGAAGATGGTCGCCGCCTCCACCTGGGAGGCGGGGTTCGCCAAGGCCGCGGGCGCGACCGACATCACGGTGATCGTCCCACCCGGCGTGCACCACGCCGCCGACTACGACCCCAAGTCGTCGGATTTGGCGAAAGTGGCCGAGGCCGACATGGTGCTGTACGCCGCCTTCGAGGGCTTCGCCGGCAAGCTCAAGGAGGCCGCCGGGTCCAAGGCCAAGCTGATCGAGGTCTCCCTGGACAACGCCCCCGACAAGGTCAAGGCCGAGGTGCGGCGCCTGGGCGGTGAGTTCGGCACCGCTCAGGCCGCCGAGGCGTGGACCGCGGCCTTCGACACCGAGTACACCGCGTTGAAGGAGAAGGTCACCGCTGCCACCAAGGGCACCGCGCCGGTGATCGTCTCGCAGGCGTTCGTGGCCTGGGCCGCCGACCTGGCCGGCGCCCAGCCCGCCGGGGTGTTCGGCCCGCAGCCGCCCACCGCCGGCCAGATCTCCGAGCCGGCCGGCAAGAAGCCCCAATTGGTGCTCGACAACTCCGCCATGCCCGGCGGGGACGCCCTTGCGGGTGTCGAGGCCAAGCGTGTGGTCATCAACAACTTCCCCGACCAGGGGCTGGATCTGCTCGCCATGTACCGGGCCAACGCCGACGCGCTGACCGCGGCCCTGGGCTGACCGATCGTGCGGGGCGGTTCCGTACGAGCCGCCCCACCACCCCTTTTTTTTGGAAGGAGGCACGTGGACGTTCCCGTGCTCATCGTCGGCGGCGGACCGGTCGGCCTGTGCGCGTCGATCGCGCTGTCCGGGTTCGGTGTGCCCTCGCTGCTCGTCGAGCGGCATGCGGCCACCTCGGCCTTCCCCAAGGGGCGGGCGCTCAGCATCCGCACCATGGAGGTGCTGCGCCGCTACGGCCTGGAGGAGGCCGTGCTGGCGGCCGGAGTGCCCCGCGAGGAGAGCCTGCACTTCTTCTTCGGCACCTCCCTGACTTGCGCCGATCACATCCGTAACAGCAACCTGCCCGACCCGGCGCGGGCGGCCTTCAGCCCTGCCTTCACCGCGGTCTGCTCCCAAGACGTGCTGGAGCCGCTGCTGCGTGAGCACGCCGAGTCGCTCGGCCCCGGCTGGGTGCACTTCGGCCAGGAACTGATCGCGTTGGAGCAGGATGAGCGGGGGGTGACCGCGTGGCTGCGCGACGCCGACGGACAGACATCGACCCTCCGTACCGCCTATGTCATCGCCGCCGACGGCGCCGGCAGTTTCGTACGACGCGAGCTTGGCATCGCCATGTCCGGCGACCCCGCCCTGAGCCGCAATCTCAACATCCTGTTCGAAGCCGACCTGCGCCCACACGTCGCCGACCGGCTCAGCCTGATCTACACCATCGTCAATCCCGCACTGACCGGCACGTTCATGACGGTGGACAACCGGCGCCGGTGGCTGTTCAACCTCGTCCACGACCCCGCGCGCCGCGCGGTCGACGACCTGACCCCCCGCGACTGCGCTGATCTGATCCACGAGGCGGCGGCCGTACCGGATCTCGACATCGACGTGATCGCGACACAGGAGTGGACCGCCGCCGCGTTACTGGCCGACCGTTACCGGGCAGGCCGGGTGTTCCTGGCCGGAGACGCAGCACATCCCATGACTCCCTACGGCGGATTCGGGATGAACTGCGGCATCCAGGACGCCGACAACCTTGCCTGGAAACTCGCCGCCGTCCTGCAGGGCTGGGCGGGGCCCGAACTGCTCGACTCCTACGAGGCCGAGCGGCGCCCCGTCGGGGCCGACACCGTCACCCAGAGCCGTCGCAGCCTGCTCGCGACGCTGGAATCCACCGCCGTCATCCCGGGCGTGGACGGGCCCCAGCCCCGCTCGCGCCCCAGCGACGGACTCGTCTTGGGCTATGCCTACGACGGCCCCGGCGCGGCGGTGGTCCCCGACGGCACACCGCCTCCCGACCTACCGGATCCGGTCTGCGCCTACCGGCCCTCGGCCCGCCCGGGACATCGTCTTCCCCACCTGTGGACGCGCCCTGAGGGGCTCGAGATCTCCACGCTCGACCTCGTCGGCACCGGCTTCACCCTGCTCACCGGGCCGGGCGGAGCCCCCTGGCGAGAGTCGGTGCCCCAGGGCGTACCCCTGCTGGTGCATGTGGGCGACGCGGACATCGCCACCGCCTGTGGGATCGAGGCCGACGGCGCCGTCCTCGTCCGTCCCGACGACCACGTCGCCTGGCGATGCCCCTGGCTGCCGGATCGTCCGGAACAGGCCGTCGCCCGGGCGCTGGCCACGGTACTCAGCAGGTGAAGGGGCTGATCACTCCGGTGAGGGTCGCCAGACCCACGGCCAGGAAGAAGTCGCCCCACACCAGTTCGTGGCGGGTGGCCACGCCGTGGTCGATGTCGTAGCACCCGTTCAGGAGGCGGCCGTCACGCAGGTGCGCCGTAACCAGTTCGCGCAGCACGGCGGTGGCCCGCTCCCGCAGCCGGGCCGCTGTCTGCGGGCAGGTCGCGGAGGCTCGCGCGGCCAGCTTGAGAGCGGCCACGGCCTCGATCGCGGCGGCCGAGGTATCGGGTGGTCCGCCGGGACGTGCCAGGGGGACGGCGGGCGAGGTCGCCACGAACCGAGCGGCTACCCGGGGATGACGCCGAACGTGGTGCCGTACCAGAAGATCAGGCCCCGGGTCGCGGTGTCGGCCTCGATCCAGGGGCCGAGCAGCGCGGTGCGGCCGGTCGCGGCGGCCCGGTCGGCGGGACCACCGCTCATGATCGCCCGCAGCCAGAGCAGGCCCGCCCAGAAACCACCGGTCCATGACCCGCGGGCGGTGGTCGTCCAACGGCCGGAGCCGGGATCTGCGTGTAGCGGCCACCGCCCGGCCACTTCGGTTTCGGTTGTCCCTGCCCGAACTAAAAGCTCCACCAGCGCTTTCTGCGCCCAGATCATCGGCGCGCTCCGGCCCGGAACCGCAGCGGTGCCGCGACGGCGGCAGCGGCGGCGAACTCGGCGGCCACCAGCACCCAGCCCGGCCCGTACCCCATGAGCTCGACGAGGATCGCGAACAGCCGCGCGATGCCGCCTGGCAAAAACGGCTCACCCCGGTCGACCGGAGGGTCCTGTCGGCCCTGTTCTGGACCCATCTGAACCTGTACGGACGCTTCGAGCTCGACATGAACCGGCATCTGGAACTCGACGGCATCCCCGCCGGCCCTTCCGCCGATGTCCGCAGCGCACCGGGCCTGTGACCTGGGCACGAAACAGCCGGAACCGGGCGTGCCTGGCCCGCGCCAAGCAATGATGTTGGGCTTGAGTGCGCGGTGCCAGGAGCCGGATTCATTCCTGCTGCGTGTGCCAGGGTTTGCCCGGTTGGGTGGGGCGTGCACCGGCGGCGATTCTGAGCGCGTACACCGGCCGCTCGCTTGGGACGGGCCCGAGGTAGTCGTGCCCGGTGATGTGGCACCAGGCGGGCAGGTCGAGGGGTGCGGCGGGGTCGGTGGCGATGACGTGCACGATGGTGCCGGGCTTGGCGCCGTCGATGGCGGCGCGCAGGCGCCGCAGGAGGGTGACGCACAGCAGGCCGGTGCCGTCGATGGTCAGGTCGGGATCAGTGAGGGGCGGGTGGTGGTTCATCGGCTGTTGGCGGTGGCGGCGATGGCGGGCAGGACGGCAAGGGCGAGGATGCCACCGGCCAGGGCGAGCAGGGGGTAGCTGGCGGCGGCGACGACGATTCCGGAGGCCAGGCCGCCGGTGGCACCTGCGATGGCGATCGACACGTCGACCATGCCTTGGGTCGTGGCGCGGCTGGCCAAGGGCACGGCGTCGGTGATGATCGCGGTGCCGGAGACGAGGCCGAAGTTCCAGCCCAGGCCGAGCAGGGCGAGGGCGAGGGCCAGCAGAGCGACGGAGTCGCCGGGTGCGGCGGCGGCGACGATGCCGGCGGCCAGGAGGGTGATACCGGAGGCGGCGGCGACCTTGAGGCGGCCGTAGCGGTCGACAAGCCAGCCGGTCAGCGGCGACGGCAGGTACATCGCGGCGATGTGGATGGCGATGACGAGGCCGGAGGCGGCGGTGCCGTGGCCGTGGTCGTGCATGTGGACGGGCGTCATCGTCATGATCGCGACCATGACCAGCTGGGTCAGGATCATGATCAGCGCGCCCAGCGGCACGCCCGGGCCACGTCCCTGGGTCGCCTTCTGCGGCTGACTGCCCGCAGTTGCGGTGTCCGTGCCGGCCGTCTGTTGGGTGTGGAGGATGCGAGCGAGCAGGAGGGGGTCAGGGCGCAGCCAGATGGCCAGCACGAGGGCGGCCAGCGCGTAGGAGGCGCCGGCCAGCAGGAAAGGGCCGGCCAGGTGCGGGATGCCCAGGGCGTGGGCGAGGTCGCCGGTGGGAGAGGCGAGGTTGGGGCCGACGACGCCGCCGAGGGTGGTGGCGACCAGGACGGTGGAGACGGCGCGGCCGCGGTGGGCCGGGGTGGCCAGGTCCGCTCCGGCGTAGCGAGCCTGGAGGTTGGTGGCGGAGCCGGCGCCGTAGACGAACAGGGAGATGAACAGCAGGACGGGATTGTCAGTGACGGCGGCGGCGATGATGCCGGCGCTGCCGATGGCTCCGGTGAGGTATCCGGCGGCCAGGCCGGGGCGGCGGCCGCGAGTGTGGGAGATGCGGCCGACGGCGACGGCAGCGAGGGCGGAGCCGGCGGTGAACAGGGCGCTGGGCACGCCGGCCAGGCCGGTGGAGCCGAGCATGTCCTGGGCGAGCAGAGCGCCGACGGTGATGCCGGCGGCCAGGCCGGCGCCGCTGAGGACCTGGGAGATGACCAGGACGGTCAGGATGTGGCGCTGTGCCTGCGGGTGCGGGGATGTCGTGGTGGCGGCTGGGGTGGTGCTGGTCACAGGGTGGTTCTTTCGCTGAGAGGCCGGATTCCGGCGGGCCCGGACCGCCCCGGAGAGTGGGCGCGCCCGCCGGACTGCGGTGGTTTCGGGGTCAGGAGGCGTCGAGGGCCTGGGCGAGGTCGGCGATGAGGTCGTCGGCGTCCTCCAGTCCGACGGACAGGCGGATCATGCTGTCGGCGATGCCGCGCCGGACGCGCTCCGTCGGGTCGAGGCCGCGATCTGGGGCGCCGCGGCCAGGAGTTCGTGTCCGAGGGCGCCGTCGATGCTGATGTTCAGTGTGTTCGGCAGCCGCCGCTTGTCGGGTCCGTTGAGATGCACGCGGCCGGGCAGCCCGGCCGCCAGTCTCTCGTGAAGGTCGTCGCGCAGTGCCGCGAGCTGGGCGGCGGCGCCGTCGGCGAGTTCGTCGGCGGCGAGCTGGGCGGCGGTGCCGAGGGCGACGGCCAGGGCGACGTTTTCGGTGCCGGCCCGCAGCCCGCGCTCCTGGCCGCCGCCGTAGACGACGGGCTCCAGGTGCACGCCGTCGCGCACGTACAGCGCGGCCGCGCCCTTGGGGGCGTACATCTTGTGCCCCACCACAGTGAGCAGATCCACGCCCAGCGCCTGGACGTCGACATCGATCTTCCCGGTGGCCTGGGCGGCGTCGCAATGGAACAGCGCCCCGTACTGATGGGCCAGGGCGGCCAGGCCGGCGATAGCCTGCACGGCCCCGGTTTCGTTGTTGGCGGCCATCACTGACACCAGCACCGTCTGCTCGGTCAGCGCGGCGTCCAGCGCGGCCGGGTCCACCAACCCCTCGCCGTCGACCGGCAGCATCGTCACGCGGGCGCCGTGCAGGCGCTCCAGAGCGCGGCAGGTCTGAAGCACGGCCGGGTGCTCGGTGACCTGGGTGATCACGTGCGGGCGCGGGCGACCGGAAGCGATGGCCGCGCCGCGCACGGCGAGCAGGTCGGCCTCCGAACCGGAGGCAGTGAAGACGATCTCGTGCGGGCGGGCGCCGATCAGGGCGGCGACCTGGCCTCGGGCGGCCGCCAGGGCCATCCTCGGCGCGGCACTGTAGGGGTGGCTGCTGGAGGGATTACCGAACAGGTCTCTCAGGTGTGGCGCCATCGCCTCGGCCACGCGCGGGTCGACGGGGGTAGTGGCGTTGTAGTCCAGGTAGACCGGCCCGCCGGCCAGGCCCGGATGCGCTGCAAGGTCGCCGGTCACGCCAGGCCTCCCGCGTCGATGGGCATGTCGGCCAGGCGCCATTCGAGCATGCCGTCGCTCAGGCGGATCGCCCGAAGTCCGCGGTCGGTCAGCAGCCGCACCGCGTCGTAGGCCATGACACAGTACTCACCGCGGCAGTACACGACGATCTCGGTACCGGTGGGCAGTTCGTTGATCCGCTCGGCCAGCTCGGTGACCGGGATGGAGACGGCGCCGGGAATGTGACCGGCCAGGTACTCCTCCACCGGCCGCACGTCCAGCATCACCACCTCCCCGGCTTCCACCCGGGCGTGCAGCTCCTGGCGGGTGATCTCCGCCGCGCCGCCCTGGCCGAGGTAGGCGTCCCGCGCCGCGGGGACGGCGGCCTGGTGGTTCTCGGCGACCTTACGCAGCAGCGCGAACAGCTGGGCGACGTCGTCTCCGGCGAGCCGGTAGTGGATGCGCACGCCGTCGCGGCGGCTGGCGACGAACCCCGCCTGCTTGAGCGTCTGCAGATGGGCCGAGGCTGTGGTCAGGTTCAGCCCCGCCGCCTTGGCCAGGGCCTCGACGGTGCGCTCTCCCTGGGCGAGCAGGTCGAGCAACTCCAGGCGCTTTCCGCTGGCCAGCGCCTTGCCGCTGGCCGCGAACGCCTCATACAGCTGCGCCTTGGCTTGTGCTGTGGTGGTCTCCGCCACTACATCCTCCATTAATCCATGGATTACTGTAGATGAAGGTGGAGGTGACGGCATACCGTCCCACCACCTCTGGCACCGGATTGGGAGGACCCGTGGGAGTTGCCGACGAGCAGCTGATACCGCTGGTGGACGAAGGACTGGGCAACAGCGCCTACCTCGTTGACCTGGGCGATGGCCGTGGCTTGGCCGTGGACGCCGGCCGCGACCTGCGCGCCCTGCACTCCGCCGCGCGGCGGCGCGGCCTGACGGTTGCGTACGCTGCCGACACGCACCTGCACGCCGATTTCCTGTCCGGTGCCGTGCAACTCGGCCACGAGTTCGGCACAGCCGTGCTGGTCTCCGCCGACGGGCACCAGGCCTTCCCGCATCGGGGCCTGGCCGGCGGTGACGAGGTCGACCTGGGCGGGCTGCGGCTGCGGGCGCCGGCCACGCCGGGTCACACCGATGAGCACGTAAGATCCCACCCGCGGCCTCAAAGTCGGCCTGCACCAGTACGGCGTCCTGCAGCCACTGCTCTCCAACGACATCGACGAGTCCGTCCAGGCCACCAGGACCCCCGCGGCCCGAGTCATGGTCGCGCTCGCCGGAGTCCATGCCGCCCGCGCGGCCGACATGCTCGCACTACGCCTGGACGACGTCGACCTCGGCAGCCGCCGCATCATCATCGCCGGACGAGCCCGCCTGCTCGACGACCTCACCCACCGGCTGCTCCTCGACTGGCTCTGCCACCGCGCCGCCCGCTGGCCTGACACCGCCAACCCGCACCTGCTCGTCAATCACATAACAGCTACGACCACGGCGCCAGCCAGCGGCCAGAGCGCCTCGCTCATCCTCCACAGGCAGGCCGCCACCCTGGAACGACTGCGCATAGACCGGATCCTCGAAGAAGCCCTCGCCTGCGGCGGCGACCTGCTCCACCTCGCCTCGGTCTTTGGCCTCGACACCAAGACCGCCATCCGTTACGCCGACTCCGCCCGCGAGCTGCTCACCACGACCGCAGAAGAACAAGATCCCGCGCATTCAGGGCTGAAACCATCCATGGTGCGTGAAGACCTCTCAGTTCAGCCTGAAGCACCTTCAGTTCGCATGAACTCTGGGGGGATCCAGGGGGACAGACCAAGTAAGCGTCAAAGACGCAATCCCCATCATCGAGCAGGGTCCAGTTGCCGACCAGCTCGTCTTCATCCAGGACACGCGCCATCGCACCCGGACTTTCTCCCAAGGGTGTCCGGCTCAATCCCCTCGCCGGTCACCGTGGACGATCCCCCGATATAGGAACGCGCGGATCTCTGCTCGATTGTCCACGCCTCCAGGCCATGACCGGGCGGCCACCGCCGACACCAGGTGAGGGGTACTGTCAGGAATCCTCTGGACCTGCCGTTATGTGGTTACGGTGGGATCATGGTTCCTACGATCACGCTCAACGACCAGACCCAGATCCCGCAGCTCGGGTTCGGCACCTATCTCGTTCCGCCCGAGCAGACCGCCGAGATCGTCGATCAGGCGCTGCAGATCGGCTACCGGCACATCGACACCGCGCAGATGTACGGTAATGAGGAGGGTGTCGGAGCGGCCATTGCCGCCTCCGGCATCGCGCGGGAGGAGCTGTACGTCACCAGCAAGCTCAACACCGGCGACCACCGCCCCGATAACGTGCGCCGTTCCTTCGACGAGACGCTGGCCAAGCTCGGCCTGGAGCAGCTGGACCTGTTCCTGATCCACTGGCCGCTGCCCACCCTGTACGACGGCGACTACGTCTCCACTTGGAAGGCTGTATCAGGCCTGGTCGCCGACGGCCGACTGCGCACGGCCGGGGTGTCGAACTTCCAGCCGGATCACCTGGAGCGGATCATCGGCGAGACGGGGGTCGTTCCGGCCGTCAACCAGATCGAGGTGCACCCCTACTTCCGCAACGAGGAAGCCCGCGCCGCCTCCGCCCGGCACGGTATCGCGGTCGAGGCCTGGGGGCCGCTGGGGCAGGGCAACGTGCTCGACGACGAGGTGATCGCCGGCATTGCCGCCCAGCGGGGCAGGACCAGTGCGCAGATCATCCTGCGGTGGCATATTCAGCGAGGTGACATCGTCTTTCCCAAGTCGATGCGCCGACAGCGCATGCAGGAGAACTTCCAGCTCTTCGACTTCGAGCTCTCCGCCGACGAGGTCAAGGCGATCGATGCCCTCGACAGGGGTGCCGAGGGCCGCGTGGGCCCGCACCCGGACACCTTCGCCTACCTGCCCTGAACCGGGTGCGGGCAGTCGGCGACACCCCTTGAGGCTGCTCGCTTCCGTCACCGTCTGACCAAGACGCGCTCGTCATCGTGAAAGGCTGACACCGAATTGGGTCCTACGATCGCCACCAACACGCGGGTGGACCTGGATGGCCTGCTGGAATTCGCGCGTCCCCGTCACCGATAACCGGATTCCATTGGCACGATTCCATCGCGGGCCAAGACGGTCGCCGTCTCCGATGGGGGGCGGCGGGCGGGTTCCGTCGTCGCGTTGTCCACCCCCCGCCGCCTACTTGTTCAGCGTCTACCCAACGAGGGTGTTCAGCAGCGCCAAAGCTCGGTGTCGTCCCACTCCCGCCCGACAGGGACGTCTTACGTCCTGGCAGACGGCCGGGACGGCCCGACCGTCCTAGCCGTGCCGCTGAACCCCAGGTCCGGCCGAGATACGGGTAATACCGGCCATGGGCGGATCTTGAAGGCGGTGACCTGGGCCGAAGGCAGCTCGCGGCCGGACTTCCGAGATTCCGCCTTCCCCGGCCTCGGAGAGGCTCCGGTCCGCTTCCGAGATTACGAACACCATCGGCTCATGGCCGTTTCTGGCCATATCTCGGCAGGACCCGAACCCGACCGGTCACCGCTGCGGCCTGGCGGTAGTCCGCGGCGTTGGCGGCGTGGCCCCGGGCGGTGCCGGCGATGGTGGAGGCCAGGCGGGAGACGTTGGTGGCCAGCTCGGCCAGATGCGCCTCCCACCCGGTCGCCGGATCTATGGAGGTCTCACCGTTGGCCTGGTCGACGTCGACCAGGCGGTGCTCGGCCTCGACCAGTTCGGCGGCCACCACGGCCAGGCGCTCGATGTCACGCGCCAGCTGGCGACGCTGCCAGGCGGCCTGCTGCAGGGTGGCCTCGGCGCGGCGCCGGGCCCGGTGCGCGGCCTGGCGGCACGGGGTGGAGCAGTAGCGGGCCGGGCGGCCGGTCCGGGCCGGGGTGATCGGATTCGCACACACCGGGCAGGCCGGGCCCGGCAGGATCTTGCTCATCGCGCACCACCAGGGTTGCGTCGCGCGAAGGTCTGCGCCGCGGTGGGCGACGAAACCGGGGGTCGCCGTAGTACTCGCGGAAAATCGGGCGGATATGACCTTGGCCTGGAGCTGGAGGCTGCGGCGTTGTGGGTGTTACCGGCGTCGCGTCGCCGGGTCCCGGTTGTCCTGCCAACGGGCCAGGGTCTCAGGGGAGACGCGGGCGTAGCGGGCCAGCGAGGCGACCGAGGTGTGGCCGGAGTAGGCCAAGAGTTTGCTGGTGTTGACGTCTTCCTCCGCGGCGTGGGTGAGAGCGGAGTGGCGAAGCCGGTGGAGTGTCCAGGGCCCGCCGGGGCAGTCGGTGGTCGTCCGCTCGAACAGTTCGGCGGCTCTGCGGCCGGACAGCCGGGCCCGCCCGGAGTCGGGGGCAAGGTCGCCAGGCGGCAACACGACCCGGGTGCGGCGATCGGTGAGGAAGACCGGTCCGGCCCGGCGTCCGGCCAGCAGGCGGGGCAGGAGCCGGGCGGTGGCGGTGCATCAGACGACGCACGAGTGTTCACGATCGCGAGAGTGCACAGGGGGCCCTGTGCACTCTCGCGAAGAATCCGTTGACGCACGCCCAGCCCCGGCGCTCAGGGAACCTGGAGCGCCTTCTCGACGGTGGCGACCCGTTCCCGGAACCCGTCGAGATCACCACCCGCGACCACGTACCCCGCGCCGCTGCGGAGCCCCTCCAGCAGGGCGTCGGCGATAACAGCGGGATCGCTCCCGGAGGCCACGAGATCGCGGATCGCCTCCCGCTCGGAGCGCGCCACAGCGGAGGCGTCGGCCGCGAGCGCACGCTCTCCGAACGCCGTCGAGATCGGGCCCGGCAGCAGCACGAGCGTCCGGATCGAGGACTCCCGCGCGCGCAACGCCGCGTCGACCGCCTCCATGTAGGCGACGACCGCGTGCTTCGAGACGCCGTACATGCTCGCGGCGGACACCAGGCCCCCGAGCGAGCCGGTCGTCACGAGCCATCCCCCGTCCTCGTCGTCGAGCATGCGCGGCAGGAACGTACGCACCCCGTTGACCACCCCGTAGAGGTTGATCCCCAGCGTGCGCTCCCAGTCGGCGGGCGCCGCCGCCCAGATGGGCCCACCGCGGTATCCATCCACACCGGCGTTGTTACACAGCAGATGGACTCTCCCGAACCGCGCGAAGGCCGCGTCCGCGAGCCCTTCGACCGCGGCGACCGAGGCCATGTCGGCGGCGACCGGGAGTGCCTCGACCCCGGAGTCGGCAAGCTGTGCCGCGGTGTCCTCGGCACTGGCGCCGTCCAGGTCAGCTGCCACCACCCGCATTCCCTCCCGGCCCAGACGCAGCGCGATGGCCCGGCCCAGTCCCGACCCCGCCCCGGTGACCACCGCGACCCGACCCTGCAGATCCTGCATCTCCGTCTCCCTCTGTCGTCGACCCACCAGAGAGTAGGCTGGCCGCACCCATTTTTTCAACGTTTACGTAGACAGAATTGCAGAAGGTCGGTTACCTTCCGCTCATGCGATCAGCGACGCTCACCCCCACTGTCAGCCGGCGCACGTTCCTCCTGAGCACCGCCATGCTCGGGGCCGCGACGGCCTGCTCATCGCCCTCGGAACCGGCCGTCTCGAGCGGGAGCCTCACCCAACTCCGGATGGGCGCACCGGTTTCACTGACCTCGGCACACATCTACGTCGCCAAGGGCAAGGGCTATCTGCGCGAGGAGGGACTGGATGTCGAGCTGGTGAACCTGCTGGGGACCGACGCGCAGCCGCTGGCGGCGTCGGGGCAGATCCACGGCTACTTCGGCACCCTCTCCGCGGCGTTCTTCAACGGGCTGTCCCGCGGGCTCGACGTGAAGCTGCTCGGACCCAACGGCGGGATCTCCGCCGACGGCAGGCCCCAGATCCAGGTCGTGGTCCGCAAAGACGGTCCGATCACCGCGGTCGCGGACCTGCGCGGCAAGAAGATCGCACTTCCTGGTGGTAGTGCGACCTCGTCGGCCTGGCAGTTCGATCGCATGCTGAGCACCGCGTCGGTCCGGGTCGAGGACATCGAGGTCGTCGAGATGGCGGCGGCGGACGCCCCGATCGCGCTGACCAACGGTCAGGTCGACGCCGCGCTCGCCTTCTACCCGGTGCTGGCCCAGGTCCTCACCGAGGGCCGGCTGGTGGTCCTGCCCGGAATGGACAAGGGCGGCGAACTCGGAATGGGCAACATGATCGCGGTCGGGCCGGGCCTCACCGTCGACAACCGCGACGCCGGTGTCGGGCTCCTGCGGGCGCTCAACCGTGCCGTGAAGGACCTACAGGGCAACTACTTCGACGATCCGGAGATCGTCCGAATCGTCTCGGAGAACACCTCGATCCCGGCTGACGTCATTCGCAGCTGTCCACCACCCGGGTTCGCACTAGGGCTGCCCTTCAACCCCTCCGTGCCTCAGCAGACCCAGACCTACTTCCGCAGGCTCGGCACGCTCAGCTACCAGACCAACATCCCGACCGAGCAGCTCCTCGACAACCAGATCATCCAGGCTGCGCGCGTCTGACCGCGCCGCCCGACGCGAAAGGGTCGCATGCTCGACCGTACCGAGTTGTTCGTCGACGGACGCCCGACCGCCGCCGCCATCACCGTTCCCGTCGTGGACCCCAGCACCGGAACCGTGGTCGGCCACGGTCCGGTCGCCGGGCCAGCCGACATCGACCACGCCGTCCGTGCCGCACGCACCTCGTTCGAGGACCGTCGCTGGCGCGACCGCACACCGACCGAGCGGGCCGAGGTCCTCCGCACGGCGGCGAGCCTGGTGGCGGACGTCCGGGACGACCTGACCGAGCTCGTGATCACCCAGAACGGCTCCGTGCACCGGTTCGCCCACGGGGTACAGGCGGGCAGTGCGCAGGACCTGCTGCCGTACTACGCCGAGCTGGCGCTGACCCACCTGGCCGAGGAGCACCGCTCCGACCCGGTCGGCACGAGCGTCGTGGTGCAGGAACCCATCGGGGTGGTCGCCACAATCACCCCGTGGAACTCTCCCCAGCGCGCGATGCTGCTCAAGGTCGCGCCCGCGCTGGCGGCCGGCTGCTCGGTGGTCCACAAGCCCGCGCCGGAGACGCCCCTGGACGCGTTCGTCGTCGCGGAGGCGCTCCACAAGGCCGGGCTGCCTGCCGGGGTGTTCAACGTGATACCGGGTGGAGCCGAGGTCGGGGAGCAGCTCGTCGCGCACCCTGACGTCGACAAGGTGTCCTTCACCGGCAGCTCCGACGTCGGCCGCCGGATCCTCGCCACGGCCGCGGGGCGGATCGCGCGCGTCAGCCTCGAGCTGGGCGGCAAGTCACCCGCGGTCGTGCTCGACGACGCCCCCCTGGACGACACCGTGCGCCGGCTCGCGCCGCTGGCGTTCCTCAACACCGGTCAGGCCTGCGTCGCACAGACCCGGATCCTCGTTCCCCGCTCTCGGTACGAGACGTTCGTCGACGCCTTCGCGACCCACGTCCGCTCACTCACCGTCGGCGATCCGCGCGACCCGGCGACCGACCTCGGTCCCCTCGCCACGCCCGCGCAGCGCGAGCGGGTCGAGCACTATGTCGCGATCGGACGTGCGGAGGGTGCCCGTGTCGTCGCCGGTGGAGGACTCCCCCGGCATCAGACGCGGGGCTGGTTCCACGAACCCACCGTCTTCGCCGACGTCCACAACGGGATGAGGATCGCCCGGGAGGAGATCTTCGGCCCGGTCGTCTGCATCCTCCCCTACGACGGCGACGACGCCCGAGCTGTCAGCATCGCCAACGACACCCCGTACGGGCTCTCCGCCACCGTGTGGGGAGCTGACGCAGCACGCGCATACGCCGTCGCGCGGCGGATCCGTGCGGGGCGGGTCGGCGTCAACGGCGCGACGCATGCGACGAGGGCGCCGTTCGGCGGGTTCGGGCAGTCGGGACTGGGTCGCGAGACGGGACCGGAGGCCATGGACCTCTACCTTGAACCGCAGTCCATCGCTGTCGCCGGGGCCCGAGGCGAGCAGTGAGGCCGCGGCGCCTGGCCGACGACGGTCCGGCCGGCCTTCCTCTCCCCTGACACGCTGGATCCGAGGAACGCGGGCGCGGCGTCGTGGTGACCGCGGCTGCGCAGTTCCCGGGCACGGCGACGGGCCTGGTCGACCAGGGCCGCCCGGCGCGGGGCGTTGACCGCGTTGCGCTCGGCGTTGGCGGCCAGCCAGGCCGCGTGCGCCGAGCCGTCGTCGTCGAGCACCAGGTTGGCCAGGTTGCGGGCGGCGCGCCGGGTCCGGCCCAGCACCCCGGCCAGGTCGCCGGCACTGGCCACCTGCTCACACAACAGCTCGGCGGCCTCGGATTCGGCCCTCCACTCGGGTCGGCGCCACCAGGGGCAAAGTAGCTGTGAGTGATCGGCTCCCATCATCCGACGGAGAGTCCGGACCGCATCGTGGCTGTTCATCGGCCCCGTGAGAAAACCGGCATCCCAGACGACTGCGGAGCGCTATGGCTTCGCATTCTGATCAAGGATGCTACCGGGAGGCTGTGACCTGGTCTTTCTCGCTACTTTGCGGCTGGTCGCACGGACCCGAGTGGAGGGCCGACAACGGCGATCCAGTCGAACGTCTGGCCTTCGCCGGCCTGCGTGAGGTCCGCCACACCATCATCCGCGTCACCGCCACCCACCTCCGCGAGGAGGCCACCACATCCTGGCAAGGCCACAACTTCGACTTCACCGGAGTCGTCTTCGACGGCGGCGACTTCGGCGACGCGTGGCTCTCCGGCGGCATGGTCGACTTCCGCAAGGTACGCGATTGGTCGCATCCGCCGGGGTTGCCGAACCCGGTGCCGACCGGTGTACTGCTTCTCGATCGGCTCAGTACCGCAACGCTGGAAGCGAGCACAGCGGGGCGGCCGAGTCCTGATCTCCTAGTGCTCCGTTCCTTTTTGAGCGGCAAGATCAGACGTACTATCAGGGCCCCGTGGGCCCTTGATGGGCGGTGAGGCAGTGCCGAATGTTCGCGCGGGCGCCGAAAGACGCGATCGAGGAACGTAAGATCCGCAAGCTGGCCGGTGCACGACATGCTCCGGCCGATGACAACCCCAGACAACCGTACTCAGGGACTTTGCGCTCCTACCAGTGGTCCTGGACAGGCACGTCAGGCGGCGGCGCGGTCGCCGGTGCGGCGGCGGCGCAGGTCGGCTTGCTCGAGTGCGGGTGGTACGTAGGCGATGTCGAGCGTGCCCGGGTTCACCCCGGGCGGGACCACCTTGTCGATCTGGTCGAGAGTGTCGTCGTCGAGGACAGTGCCGGCGCCGGCGAGCAGGTCGTCGAGCTGCGCCATGGTGCGGGGGCCGATGATCGCCGAGGTGACCGCGGGATGGCTGATGACGAAGGCCAGGGCCAGATGGGTGAGCGACAGACCGGCCTGCTCGGCGATCGGGACGAGTTCTTCGACGGCGTCGTGGTTGCGCTTGTCGGTCATGTGCTTCGGCACCCAGTGCATGCGGGCGCTCGAGACCTGTTCGTTGCCGTCCTTGCGGTAGCGGCCGGTGAGCAGACCCGAGGCCAGCGGGCTCCAGACCAGCGTGCCCAGCCCGTAACGCTCGCAGACCGGGAGGACGTCGCGCTCGATACCGCGGTTCAGGATCGAGTACGGCGGCTGTTCGGTGCGGAAGCGGGCCAGCCCGCGCCGTTCGGAAGCCCACTGGGCCTCGACGATCTCCGCGGCCGGCAGGCTGGAATGGCCGATCGCGCGTACCTTACCCGCCCGCATCAGGTCGGTCAGGGCGGCGAGGGTTTCCTCGATATCGGTGCCGGGCTCGGGATGGTGGACCTGGTAGAGGTCGATGTGGTCGACGCCGAGACGCCGCAGCGAGTTCTCGACCGCGGTGACGATCCAGCGGCGGGAGTTGCCGCGCTGGTTGGGGTCGGTGCCCATGGGGCCGTTGAACTTGGTGGCGAGCACCACGTCGTCGCGTCGGCCGCGCAGCGCCTTGCCCACGATCCGTTCGGTTTCGCCGTCACCGCCGTAGACGTCGGCGGTGTCGATGAAGTTGATGCCGGCGTCGAGGGCCCGGTGGATGATGGTGACGCAGTCGTCGGGGTCGGGGTTGCCGAACGGGCCGAACATCATGGTGCCGAGGCAGTAGGGACTGACCTTGATGCCGGTACGGCCGAGGGGGCGAGTGCGCATGATCTGTTCCTTCGAAAGGCGGAGGGCCGGGTGGTCCGAGGCGGCCTGGGAAGGCCGCCTCGGACCGGATGAGTGCGTTGGCGGTCAGCCGGCGTACGGGGCGGCGACGTCGAGGATCCAGGTGACGCCGAAGCGGTCGGTCAGCATCCCGAAGCCCGGGGCCCACTGCGACGGGCCGTACTTCTCGATGAGGTCGGCGCCGTCGGCGAGCTTGTCCCACAGCGCGCCGACTTCCTCGGCGGTTTCGCCGCGGACGGACACGAAGAACCGCTCGCCGGTCAGCGTCATGCCGTGCTCGCGAGTGGTGGCGGCGGGCGCGGCGGCGGCCGGTGCCTGGCTGGGCACGTCGTAGGCCATGATGCTGAAACCGTTGTCGGCCGCGACCTGGCCGAAGACGATCTTGTCGGCGTCGGGCAGTTCCTTCGGCATGCCGAAGTCGCCGTACGCGATGGTGGTGAGGTGGCCGCCGAACACGGTCTGGTAGAACTCCAGCGCCGCGCGGGCGTCGCCGCGGAAGTTCAGGTGGGTGGTGGTGGAGATGGCCATGCTGGTGACTCCTTATTGATTTTCCGGGCGCGGTACGCCCGGTATGGGCTGGTAAGTCTCGTTTGAGAGAACCAGGGAAGGGGGTGTCGGACGGCCGAATCGGTGAATCCCCACCGCGCTGCTGATCTCAGATGGCCCGGAACATCAAACATGGTGCTGACTCCGTCAGTGTTGAAAGAGGGCCGTCCGGGTCGCGGTGGCTGACCGGCTCGAGACGAAGATTCGCAGGGGTAGGTGACAGGATGTGGCACCTACTTTGGGCAGAATCAGGTTCATGCCGAAAACTTCTGCCCGACTGCTGGCCCTGCTGTCGCTGCTGCAGACCCGCCGGGACTGGTCCGGCACGGTGCTGGCCGATCGCCTGGACGTCAGTCTGCGCACTGTGCGCCGCGACGTCGACCGGCTCCGCGAGCTCGGCTACCCCATCGCCGCCGTCAAAGGCCCTGACGGCGGCTACCGGCTCAGCGCCGGCACCGAACTGCCCCCGCTGCTGTTCGACGACGAACAGGCCGTCGCCCTCACCATCGCCCTGCAGATCGCCGCCACCACCCCCGGCAACGGCCTCGCCGAACCCGCCGAACGGGCACTGAACACCATCCGGCAGGTCATGCCCTCCCGACTCCGGCACCGCATCGACGCGCTGCGCGTCACCGCCGTTGAACGACCCATCACCCAGCCGGCCACCCCGGTCGACGGCGACGTGCTCCTGACTGTCAGCGCCGCCGTCCACGCCCGCGAGATCCTGCGCTTCGACTACGGTGCCGAGGCCACGGACAAACCCCCGCGCCGCGTCGAACCCCACCACGTCATCGCCTGGGACGGACGCTGGTACCTCATCGCCTGGGACCTCGACCGCGACGACTGGCGCACCTTCCGCGCCGACCGGATTACCCCGCGCACCCCCAATGGGCCCCGGTTCACTCCACGCGTACTGCCCGGAGGAGACGCCGCCACCTTCGTCACCAGCACGTTCCGCGGCTCCGGCGACGCCTCGGGCAACTGGCCCTGCCAAGGCACAGTGATCCTCGACCTGCCCGCCGCCACCGTGGCCCTCTACACCCGCGACGGACTCGTCGAGGAGACCAGCCCCTACCGCTGCCGGCTCACCCTCGGATCCTGGTCCTGGCCCAGCCTCGCCGCCGCCATCGCCCGCTACGACGCCGACATCGAAGTCATCGGCCCCGACGAACTCACTGACGCCTTCGAACACCTCGCCCGCCGATTCACCAGAACCACAGCCGGCCACGGCATCACATCACCGACATCCTGAGCCGGCCCTCCGCTCCCGAACGTGTCCCCAGCCGTGCTCGCCAAGGGAGGAATCAACACCGACGCGCTGCGGGATCTGCTGGCCGGTGGCACGGCCCCACTGGGTATCGCCTCCTGGACCTGGAGTTGCTGTGGCGCTCCTACCTGCGAAGGTTCGACATCGAGCACACTTTCCGCTTTTGCAAGCAGACCCTGAACTGGACCGTGCCCCGGCCCCGCACCCCTGAGCAGGCCGACCGGTGGACCTGACTCATCGCTAGACTCCGTGCCGCGTACCCGCGGATCGACGTGCTCGCCAACAACGCCGGCGGGGTGTTCGGCACCCGGACGAAGACCGTGGACGGCTTCGAGAAGACGTTCCAGGTCAACCATCTCGCGCCGTTCCTGCTCACGCGGCTGCTCCTGGACACGCTCATCGCCTCGCGGGCGTCGGTGCTCCAGACCTCCAGCACGGTGCGGTTCGCCAAGGAGATCCACCTGGACGACCTCGACCATGACCGCAACTACGACCCGGTCCACGCGTACGGCGCGTCGAAGCTGGAGAACATCCTGTTCACGACGGAACTCCACCGGCGCCACCACACCGATGGCCTCTCGACGGCCTGCTTCTACCCGGGCAACGTCGTGACGAACTTCTCCTCCGACACCACTAGCCCGATCATGCGTACCGTCCGTTTCCTCGGCACCAAACCGGTGATCCGGAACATTCTGCTGTCCACGCCCGAGCAGGGTGCGGACCAGATCGTGTGGCTCGCCGAAGGCACACCGGGGAGGGACTGGCGGTCAGGGGCCTACTACTACAAGCGCAAGGACGTGGAGCCGAAGAACCCGCAGGTTGTCGACGTCGATCTCGCCCGCAGGCTGTGGGAACGCTCCGAGGAGCTCCTCGCGGGGCGACTGCCCGCATCGGCGTGACGGGTACGGCGAGGGCGCCCTTCGCGGCCGTACGCGACGGCCCTGCGCGAGTGTGAATCAGAGCTTCTCCATCACGTAGTCCACGCAGTGCGTCAGCGCCTCGACGGCCGCCGTCTTCGGTGATGCCGGTGGCGATCACGATGGCCTGGGAGACGCCCGCACCCGCCGCAGACAATCTGCCACTGCTGCACTTCTTCGATCATTCCTGCATATCTCTAAACCTGGAACAGCGGCACAGTGGAAACCTGATGGTGACTGAACACCCCGACAGCAAGGGTCCTACCTTCCCTTGAACAGAACAGGGAAGGCACCGCTCACACGGGACGGCGGGCGGGGCTGGGCTATGGACGGCCCTGCGGCAGGTGAGCGTCAGTCCTGCTCTGGGTCATGGGGTTGAGGAACATCGGAACGAAAAATCCTGTCAAGAGGCCCCTCCGGGTCCGCCCAGCGGAAGCCCCCGCCCGAAGGGCAACAGGGTGGGCAGATGGGAGAACCACGGCAACCAGCGCGACGAAGGGTCGCGTGGGCGGTCCTCTTGTCAGGGGCTCCAAGGGCGCGTAGCGGGGACAAGATCACGACTAGGGCGCGTTGCGAACTTCTTGCGGAGTTTCGCCATCTCACCAGGCGTGTTGAGGAATCTGCTGATCGCGGGCTGTCTGCTGACTGTCGCGGTCGTACCCCGGGGCTCGGCCGCCTTTTGGAACGCCTGGCCCGTTCCCGAAAAGCCCTGTAAGCAGTCGTCCGGCTGGGTTCCGGGAAGGTTCGCCGACCCGGTGAGTATGCCGGAGATCAGGCACGTGGATGTCGTCAGGGTTGCCTTCGGGTGGTACGCGGGGCGTCAGGTTGCGGTCAGCGTTGGCAAGGAGGGCACCTTGCGCATGTGGTCGTTGCCCGCGCTCACGCCGATCGGGAACCCAGTGAAAGCCGATCCATCCACGTACGTGTTTCATGCGGAGGGGCTGACGGTGGAGAAGGAGGAATTGCCGTCTGTGATCAACCTGGCGGGGCGGGCGACGAAGGTGTTCATCGAGACGGGGGGTGATGAATACATAGCGCCTCCTCTTTCCGCCACCTATGCCGATCTCGCGTCGGGGAAAGACGTGGACTACCTGGAGGGCAGCTTCTACCACGTACGCGCCGCCGTTGTGGGCGGCCGGACCGTACTGGTGACCGCGAACGGCAGCCCGCAGGAGGCCGAGGGGCCACCTGCGGGCAGCCTCTCGCTCTGGGATCCGGTCACCCATCGGCAACTCGGGATGATGCGGGCCGAAGGGGTGCCGGACTATGACTACGGCGATGTGGGGCTGGCCATGGGCAAGCTCGACGGGAAGCCGGTGGCGCTGGTCGGCGGAGGTGACAACGCGCTGCGGCTCTGGGATCTCAGCAGCCGGAAGTTGCTGGCTGCGGTCGAGCCCGAGGGACATCGCGCCCAGATCCGGCGTCTTGCGCTGACCACGTGGAACGGTCGCCCAACGGTGGCCACGCGGAGCGCCGACGGCGTGGTCATGCTCTGGGACCTGGCTACCCGGCGGCGGATCGAGACCGGCAACCCGCCCGCCGACATCGCTCCCGGCGGTCTCGCCTATGACGGTACGGCCAGGCCGTACGAGGAAGGTGACGATGTCCAGTTGCGCTCGGTCGCGACCGGGGCGACAGTCGGTGCGGTGATTCCGGTCAACAGACGGTTCTCGTTGCTGCGCATGCGGTTCACCGAGATCGACGGTCGCCGCGTCGCTCTTCACATAAGCCGAAATATCCGGATCTGGGATTTGGCCAGCGGGCGGCGGCTGGGCACCATCCCAAAGGTGAACTCGATCGAGGGCGACGTCGCCATCGCCGAGTTCCGCTGCACCACCGCCATCCTCGCCGTCAGCAACAAGACCCTCAACGTCTGGGACCTGCGCACCGGCCACCGCCTCACCCGCCGCCTACCCCACCCCAGCCGCATCCTCGACGTCGAGTACGCCACCCTCGGCGACCTCCCCATCGCGGTCACCGCCACCGACGACGGCAACGTACGCGTGTGGAACCTGCTCAACGGCAGCCAGATCGGCACCCCCCAACCCCTGGGCGGACGCTTGGCAGAACTCACGATCGCCTACGCGAACGGCCACACCTTGGCGATCCGCGCCGGCCGGGAACGCCTCTGGCTGTGGGACCTCTCCAAGACTCCCTAACACCGCGTCGAGTTGCCCGTCCTTCCCGCCCGCCCACCCTGTTGCCCTTCGGGCGGACCCGGGCCCTCCGGTTCCGAAGATCCAGCTTCCACGTCCAGCCCCAGGACCTCCGACGTCCGCGCCGCGGATTCATACAGCAACCGCCACAGGGTCCGCTCGCGCAGCGCGATCCCCAAAGCTCGGCGTGAAGCCGCGCAGCGATGACCTGTGCGGACAGGGCTTGGCGCACGATCCGGTTCCGATGTTCCTCGAACCCCGTTTCCCAGGTGCGTGAGCGCCCTATTCGCGGGACAGTGGCCGATTTCGGATTCCGGAAACGACGCCGACGAGGGGAATTCCCGGTGACGGCGTGACGCAACCTGTTACGAAACGGCCAATCCTGGAGCAGCTCCACCAGGGGGCAGGTGGAGCCCGCGTCGGCCGGTGCCGTAGCCGCGGTTGCGTAGTTCGGCGACGCCTATGGCGACAGCAGTGGCGCTGTCCAAGATCTTCTTGACGGCGTCGATGCCGTTCATAGAGCGGAGTGGACGGCCGTAAGGAGGTCGTCCGTCGTCACGATGGCGTGAGCGTAGGTGGGCCCGTTCAACTCGTGAGCCGCGTGCAGCATCTCCGCTGAGAAGGCCGCGGTCGCGTCCCGGACCAAGGTCACGTGGTATCCGAGCTCCATGGCGTACCTGCCGGTCGATTCGAGGCAGGTGTTGGCGATCAGGCCGATGAGGATGACGTGAGTGATGCCGTGCTGGCGGAGCAGCAGGTCGAGGTCGGTGTTGGCGAAGCCGCTCTGCGCCCAGTGCTCTTTGACGACGATGTCGTTGTCCTGCGGAACGAAATCGGGGTGGAACTCGCCGCCCCAGGTGCCCTTTGCGAATGTATGGCGTTCCTGGATCCCGCGCTGGGTGTGGTTCGGGTGCTCCCAGTCGTCGTAGTCGCCGGGCTCCCACCGCCTATGCGGGACGATGAACACCCGGATCCCCGCGCCCCGGGCCGCCGTGACCACCGCGCGGAGATGATCGAGGAGCCCCACGCTCTCGGCGACCTCCTTCAGCCGGGGCCAGGTCTTGCCGCCCTCGGACAAGAAGTCGTTGTAGGGATCTACCAGGAGGACACCGGTCCGGCTGATCTCATAGGACATGCCAGTCATCACTGCGCGGCCTCCCTGTTGTGCTGCTCACGCCCGTGGTCATACCCAGGTCACGGCCTGAGCTCGCTGGCCGATCTGATCGCCATGGTGGGTGAGCTGCGCCGCCGCGAGGTCGGCTTCACCTCGCTGCACGAGCACCTCGGGGTCGAGGAACAGCGGAACGGCCGATAAGCCGCTGCGTCGCAGGGCGGGGAAGGCTATGCAGGGCGTCGGAGCGGTGTTTTCCAGGACCCTGGGCGCGTCAGCCCTCATGCAGTACCGCGAGGAACTCCCCCAGCACCGCCGAACACGGCTCATCTGGCGCGCAGTCAAGGCGGCCGTTCCGGCGCTCCCGGTCGGCGTCCTGCTCGACTGGCGCGCGGGCCTGCTCGCCAAGCTTGGAATCCGCCACCTGGCGCGGTGCGCGACTCGGGCACGTTATATGGAAGCCCACCTCGGCCTCGATCCCCACCAGTTGCGCCACTCGGCGGCCGCCCACCTCGGAGAGGCCAAGGTTCCGCTCAGCTCATCATGGCCAAGACCCGCCACAAGAACCCTCGCACCGCCATGCGCTACACCCGGCCCGGCAGCGAGGCCATCGCCGAGGTCACCGGCATCCTCGCCCCGCCCGCACGCACCCACTGACATCCCACGCTGACCGGGGCGAGCCACCAGCGCCTCAGGCTCGTCTATCCGTGATCATCTCTAGCGCCAAGTTCTGCACCCATCCTCCGAGCAGTCTCGAAGGCCGAGGGAAGGGTCTGGACGAACTGCGGGGATGGCCGTGTGGCTGTCGGGATGCCCAGTCATTCGACCGGGATAGGGCAAGCAGTCATCTTGGCAGGTCTCTGCGTCAGCGCGTCCGGTCGGGCGAATGGATCGGTGCGTCTCGGAGTTCCTTGCGCGAGCTGATGCCGAGTTTGCCGAAGACCTTGCCCAGGTGCCATTCGACGGTGCGGGCGCTGATGTACAGCTCGGCGCCGATCTCGGTGTTGGTGTGGCCGTCTTTCGCCATGCGGGCGATGTGCTCCTCCTGCGGAGTGAGCTCGTCGACGGTGTCGGCGGTGCGCTTGCGCACCTTCTCGCCGGTCGCCAGCAGTTCGTGTCTGGCACGTTCGGCGAAGCCGTCGGCGCCCATCCCGGCGAACTCCTCGAACGCCTGCTTCAGCTGGCGGCGTGCGTCCGACCTGCGGCGTTCGCGGCGCAGCCACTCGCCGTACACCAGCCGGGTGCGGGCCAGTTCGAACCTCAGCCGGGTCCGGCCGAGGTGGTCGACGGCCTCGGAGTAGTACCTGTCGGCCTCGTCTCCGGAGCTGACGAGGGCTCGTGAGCGGGCTTGCAGGCCGGCCGCCCACTCCTGGTCCGAGCCCGCGGTGTAGGCCCCGAGACGCGCGAGGGCCGTCTCGGCGGTCGCGGTGGCGCCGCTGCGCACTGCGGCCTCGACCAGGTCGGGCAGCGCTTGCCCGGTGAACGGGCCGAGGTCGCCGGTCGCGGCCCGGCCGGCCGCGGTCGCCGCCTCGGCGTAGTGCCCGAGGCCCAGGTGGAGCAGCGCGGTGGCCCGGTCGGTGAAGTACAGGCCGAGCCCTTCCCCGCGCGCGGTGGCCTCTTCGGCCGCTTCCGTGAGCAGCGGCAACGCTTCCGTCGCGTGCCCCTGGTAGGCGAGCAGGAACAGGTCTCCGTAGGAGGCCCTGCGCGTGCCGGTGGCCTCCTTGACCGTCGACTCCTCCAGGCCCAGTTCCCGGGCGTGCGCCACGTCTCCGCGCCACAGTGCGATGACCCGGCGGACGTTCAGCGCGTTGACGAGTGGTGCGAGTGCGCCGTGGGCGCGGGCCAGTTCGGCGTGCCGGGCGTTCGCCGCCTCCCACTGGTCGAAGTCCCACAGCGACAGCGCGGCGTTGGCGACCAGCACGCCGCAGTGCAGCCACAGATCGGGCGGCACTGTGTCATCGAGGAACCCCGTGACTGCCTCGCGCAGCATCGGATGCGCGGTCGCGGTCCCTGCGGTGATGAGGGCCGCCAGACCGTTGAGCAGGTGATCGGCGGCGGTCGCCTCACCAGGCGCTGGGGGTGCTGTGCAGGCGGCCGCGGAGACGGTGGCCAGGTCGCCGTCTGGAGACGCCAGCCGACCGGCGACGAGGGCCGCCCCCCAGGCGTCGAGCAAGGTGTGCCGTGCGAGCCGGCTGTCCAGGGGCTCAAGCCGCCGGGCGGCGCGGAGCAGCGCCGCCGGCGCTTCCCGTCCGGAACGGGCGGCGCGGTCGGTGAGCCCGCGAATCAAGTCGATTCGGGCGCCTTGCAGGTCGTCGACCGGGAGGGCTTCGGCTCTGGCGAGCAGGCCGAGCGCTGATGCGAAGTCGCCGGCGTCGAGGTGTGCCTGGGCCGCCGACAGCGTGCGCTCGACTCCGAGCCGGGGGTCCGTAGTCAGCTCGGCGGAACGCCGCAGGAGCGCCGCCGCGGCCGCGATCCCGCCGCGGGACTCCGCGCCGTGCGCGACGTCGGCGAGTTCGGCGGCGAGCCTGTCGTCGGGCCCGGCCGCGGCCGCGGCAAGATGCCACACCCGCCGTTGCCGATCGTCCCCGGCCTCCAGAGCATCGGCGAGCGCACGGTGCACGGCACGCCGATCCTCTATGCCGCCTGCCGCGTAGGCGGCCGAACGCACCAGCGGGTGCCGGAACCGGACACTCCGGCCGATCTCGACAAGCTGCGCCTCCTCCGCCGGGGCCGCCGTCGGCGGTCCGAGACCGAGTCCTTGCGCGGCACGCCAGAGCAGGGCGGCGTCGCCGGTGGGGTCGGCCGCGGCCAGCAGGAGCAGCCGCCGGGTGGGTTCGGGCAGGGCGCGGATGCGTTGCTCGTACCGATCCTGCAGCGCGTCAGTGCCAACCGCGGGGAGGGCGAACCCGCCGAGGAGCTCAGCCCGGCCGCTGCGGGACAGCTCCAACAGGGCCAGGGGGTTGCCGCGTGTCTCGGCCACGATGCGGCCGAGCACCTGGGCGTCGAGGTGGCCGGGAGTCGCCGCGGTCAGGAGCGCCCTGGCGTCCGCTTCGTCGAGACCGCCCACGGCCAAGGCCGGGAGACCGGCCAGGATGTCCGGATTCGGCTCCCGGACGGCGAAGACCAGCAGCACCGATTCGCCGAGCAGCCGCCGGGCGACGAACCCGAGCACCTGCCTGGAGGCCACGTCGAGCCACTGGGCGTCGTCGATGAGGCAGACCAGCGGTTGCTCCGAAGCTACTTCGGCGAGCAGGCCCAGCACCGCCAGTCCGAGGACGAGTCTGTCGGGCGCCGCCCCGGCGGCGTGCCCGAACGTCACGTCCAGCGCGTGCTGCTGGGGCACCGGGAGCGCGCCCGCCGACGCGAGCATGGGGGCGCAGAGCTGATGGAGAGCGGCGAAAGGCAGATCGAGCTCGGACTCGACGCCGGTGATCCGGGCGACCCGGCATCGGACGGCCTGGCCTTCGATGTAGTGCAGCAGGGTGGTCTTGCCCACGCCGGCCTCGCCGCGCAGGACCAGCACGGCGCTCTCGCCACCCCAGACGTGCCGCAGCGCCTGGTCCAGCCGGTCACGCTCAGGTTGGCGTCCTTGGAGGATCGGCGCTGCTGCCACGTCCCGATTCTAACGATCAGTCACCTGGGGGGCCCGGATCCGGGATGCCCCACTCGACGATCGCGTCGTACTGGGCGCGGGCGACCTCGGGGCCAGTGGGCTCGTCGGGGTTCTCAGTCCGGCTGAAGACGCGCTGGGCGCACTACATGCCGAGTGCCCGGCTGGTCTCGGTGATTCGGTGGCGCCGAAGCGGCGGTAGGCGTAGGTCACCCCGTTGGCGGCGGTGACGTAGAGGATGGGTGCGGTGAGCTGCGTGAGCTCCTGGCTGCGGAGATGCGTCCGTCCCTACTTGGGAAGTTCGTCGCCGTGGTGCTCGGCGACCATGTAGGCCGCGTACCAGTGCGGCCAGTTCTCGTCGTGGGCGCCGCCGTTGCGCGCCTCGTGCTCGCCGTGCGCGACCGCCGCCCTCTTGAGCGCGCCGACCAGGTCGTTCAACGACGCGTAATCGGTGGCGGTGGTGTCGACGCGCCCGGGGAGCCGGGTCGTGACCTCCTGGATCAGGTACTCGTTGCCGTCCGGGTCGCGGAAGGTCGCGAAGGATCCGTAACTGGCACGATCGGTCGCCGGCCCGCCGGCCTGGCCACCCGGGACCTGGCCGAACTGGGCTCCCGGGGCTTGCGGGTGGAAGACGTCGCTGACGTCCGCGCCGAGGGCCACAAGCTGGTCGCGGGCCACGGCGATGTCCGAGACGACCAGGTAGACGCCTTCGGCGGTGCCGGGGCGCTGGTTGGTGATTCGGGTTCCGAACTGGATGGACGCGGGCGAACCCGGGGGCGTCACCTGCACGACGCGAAAGCCGTTGTCGAAGGCGAAGTCGGCGTCGAGGCGCCAGCCGAGATCCTGGTAGAAGCGCTTCGAGCGGTCAACGTCGGACACGGGGATCACGATGGCTTCGAGCTTCAGGTCTGCCTTCTTCGAGGCGGCGGTCGTCTCGGGGCCGGTTGCGGGCGTGGTGCTGGACATGGCTGTCACCTTTCGGTTTCGATGGCGTGGTCGGTGCCGGGCTGGTGGCGTTCCCACCAGTCGATGACCAGGGAGGCATAGGCCTTCGGGGCCTCTTCCCAGATGAAGTGCCCCGCGTCGACGATGTCGAGGCTGCTGTTGGGCAGCCGGGTGGCGAGGAACTCGCCGTGCGCGGGCGGGACGACCTGATCCCGCGCGGGGGCGATGATCCGGACCGGTGTCCGGATGGTCGGGAGCAACTGCTCCAGGACCTTGAGCTCGGTCGGGTAGGTACGGACGTACCGCATCGACTCGGCGAACCGGCGACCGGCGTACGACGCGAGGTAGTCCTCTCGCACGTGGTCGGCGAGCGGTACGGCGGGGAAGATGTTGTCCAGGGTCGCCTTCATGACGGTGTGGGCGTTCTGCTGGTACCAGGTGATGTCGGGGTCCGACACCCAGCCCGCGAGCGGCTCGCCGAGTTCCAGGTCGGCGGACGCCCCGCCACTGCCGATGACGACGCTGTGGAAACGGTCCGGCCGTTGCGCCGCCGCGAACAGGGAGGCGCTGGTGCCGATGTCCGGGCCGACGACGTGCACCTTGTCCAGCCCGAGCGCGTCCAGAATCCGGTGCACGAACGCGCCCGCGGCCTGCGGCGTCAGCACGTCAGGACGGCCCTGCGACCGTCCGAAACCGGGCAGGTCGACGGCCACGAGGTGAACATCGGCCGCCAATTCCGCCCAGGTGGGCTCGAAAGCGTACACGCTCTCGGGCCAGGGGCTGAGCAGAAGCGCGTGCGTGTCGCGTCGCTCGCTCTCGGCGTAGCGGACGGTGAGCCCGTCCACGGTGATGGTCTTGGGGTTGATGGGCGAGTTGTTCATGCTCGCTCCTTCGGGAGCTCGGGGAGGTGCCGGGTCGGCTGGCGCCTTGCGGACCTCGTCCTGCTGTTGCGGTAGTGCCGTCAGCCTCGCCCGGCGGCGGTGTCGTCGCACCAGGGAGACCCCCTGGCCCAGCCCCCAGGAGCACCAGACACGTGGAGGTCACAGGTGCGAGGACACGGGATGTGCGACATGGTCGGAAGACCAGGCCCAGCTGCCGACTCAGGGATTCAGCCTGTCGCGCGATGCCGAGTTCCCCGGCTACTACCGCCTGATCGCGGGTACGCCGTGGGCCGGCCGCTATCTGGGACAGGAGGGCGGTGCCCGCGACGCGCGGATGGTGCTGTGGCCGGCGGAGGCGGTCGATCAGCTCTGGCGCCCGGTCTATCAGGGCGACGGCACCTGGACCTTGGAGAACATGGCCACGGAACAGGCGACGACGGCTACCTGTGGTGCGCGAGTCCGACGGCGCGGGCGGGGCGTTCCTGAGCAACCACACGTCGCCGACCGAGCGCCTGTACCTCACCCCTCTCGACCCGGGGCATGACCGGCTGACCCTGAACCGGTTCGCACCCGGCGTCCCCGTGCCCAGCTGGGTTCTGTCGGACGCCACCCGGTGACCGGCGAGGCGCGGGCGGACTGCCGCCCGCGCCTCGCCGGACCTTCTTTGGGCGGGACTCACAGTCCGGTAGCTATGAGTGCTCACCCGCCGGCGACTGTCAGGCCCGAGTCTGCCGCAGCGGCGAACTCGTCAAGACTGATGAGTAGGTCTGGCTTGCACGCCCGTCCGCCCCTCGACGGCGGCCGCCGCCCCGAGGGGGTGGTGTCCGGCTCGTGAGGTGATCAGCGGGTGAGGAGCTCGCGGAGATGCTTGACGATCTCGGTGGGGGCTTCTTCGGCCATGAAGTGACCTGCGGTGGTGGTGTGGTGGTGGAGGTCGTCGGTCCATGCCTGCCACAGGGCGGTGGCGTCGTAGCCGAGGGCCGCGCCCCAGTCCTGCTGGATGACGGTTACGGGCATGCGCAGGCGGCTGCCGCGGGCGCGGTCGGCGGCGTCGTGGGCGACGTCGATCCCCGCGGAGGCGCGGTAGTCCGCGACGATCGAGGGGATCGCCTCGCGGCAGGCGGTGAGATAGGCGGCGCGGGCCTCGGTGGGGATCGCGGCGGGGTTCTTGATCCACTGGTCGAGGAAGGCGCTGAAGAACGCGTCGGGGTCGGCGGCGATCATCTTCTCGGGGAGGCCGGGAGGCTGGGCCATGAGATAGAGGTGCCACCCGACGGTGGCCGAGACCCCGTGCATGACGTCCCACATGTCGAGGGTGGGGAGCACGTCGAGGCTGGCCAGGTGGGTGACGGCCTCGGGGTGGTCGAGGCCGGCGCGGAAGGCGACGAGCGCGCCGCGGTCGTGGCCGGCCAGGGCGAACCGTTCGTGGCCGAGGGCGCGGGCGAGGGTGACGACGTCGGCGGCCATGGTGCGCTTGGAGTAGACGTCGGGGCCGATCTCGGCGGGCTTGTCGCTGGCGCCGTAACCGCGCAGGTCCGGGCAGATGACGGTGTGGTCGGCGGCGAGGTCGGCGGCGACGTGTCGCCACATGAGGTGGGTCTGGGGGAAGCCGTGCAGCAGCACGATCGCCTGCCCGGACCCGCCGACGGCCGTGTTCAGCGCGACGCCGTCGGCGACGGGGACGCGGTGGTAGGTGAAGCCCGGAATGCCGTTCGACATGGATTTCTCTCCTTCGTTGATCCGATGCCCCAGGCTGCCCGGCCCCGATGAGCGTCCGATCAGCGCTAACGTGGGGCCGAGGGGGGAACGGGGATGGGCGTGTTCATCGGGGTCCTCGGGCCGGTGGTGGCGTGGGACGCAGCCGGTTCGGTGATCTCACTCAAGGGGCCGAGGCATCGGGAGGTCCTGGCGCGGCTCGTCGCGGCCAGGGGCCGGGTGGTGCCGGTCGATCTGCTGGCCGCCGATCTGTGGGAGGACCCTCCGCAGGGCGCGATCGGCTCGATCCGCACGTTCGTCGGGGCGCTGCGCCGTGCCCTGGAACCCGATCGGCCGCCCCGCACCCCGCCGCGCCTGATCGTCACCGTCGGGACCGGATATTCCCTGCGCACCGCCCCGGACGCCGTCGACGCCTGGCGGTTCGAACGGGCCGTCGAGGCCAAGGAACCGCCCGCCAGGCTCCTCTCCCTGCTGGACACGGCGCTGGCGCTCTGGCGCGGGCCCGCCTATGCCGACTTCACCGACGCCCTGTGGGCGGAACCGGAACGGGCCCGGCTGGCGGAGCTGCGGGCGCGCGCGGTGGAACGGCGCGCCCAGGCGCTGCTGGACCTCGGCCGGGCCGCCGAGGCCGTGCCCGATCTCGACGCGCACGCCCACGCCCATCCCTGGCGGGAGGAGGGGCGGCGGCTGCTGGCCCTGGCGCTGTACCGGGCGGGACGACAGACCGACGCGCTCGCCGTCCTGCGCGGAGCCCGTTCCGCGCTCGCCGAGCAGCTGGGCCTGGACCCCGGGCCGGGACTGCGGGATCTGGAGGCCGACATCCTGCGGCAGGCCGACCGGCTGGACGCGCCCGCCGACCCGGCGGCCCGGGTCTGGGCGAGTGCGACCGCCGCCCACGACCGGGCGGCTCCGGGCGCGCACCTGCGGCTGGAGGCCACGGTCGGGCTCATGCGGGGGCTCGCCGTCACCGGCGCGGACGGTCTCCTCGCGGGCCGGGAGCACCGCGCCGCCGCGGTGGAGGCCGCCGAGGAACTGGGCGACGCCGAGCTGACCGCCCGGGTGATCGGCGCCTACGACGTCCCGGCGAACTGGACCCGGTCCGACGATCCCGCGCAGACGGCCCGGATCATCGCGGCGGCCGAGCGCACCCTGGTCCGTCTCCCCGAGGACACCGCTCCCGGCGTGCGGGCGCGCCTGCTGGCGACCGTCGCACTGGAATCGCGCGGCACAGCGTCCCCGCGGGCCCGGGCAGCGGCGCTGGAGGCCGAGCGCCTCGCCCGCGATCTGGACGATCCGGCGCTGCTGGCCTTCGCCCTCAACGGGGTGTACATGCAGACGTTCGAGACGACGGGCCTGTCCGGACGCCGGGACGCGATCGGAGCGGAGATCGCCGCGGTGTCCGTCCGGCACGGCCTGCCGACCTACGAGGTGCTGGGCCACCTGATCGGGCTGCAGTCCGCCGCGGCGGTCGCCGACTTCACCCGGGGGGACCGGCACGCCGTCCTCCTGGACGGCCTCGCCGAGCGCCATGGCCGGCCATTGGTGTCGGTCTTCACCACCTGGTACCGCGCGCTCCGCCTCGCCGAAGACCCCGAGGTCCCCTTCGCTGCCAAGGAGGCCGCCTACCGGGCTGCGGCCGTCCCTGTGGACTCGGCCGGCATGCCGGGCCTGAGCGAGGGCCTCCCGCCCCTGGCGCTGCTGGCCCTGCGGGTGCGCCACGACCGGGCGCCCGAGCCGGAGGACCCGGACCGGTTCGGACCGTACCGCCCGTGGGCCCTCCCGGTGCTGCTGCTGGCGGCCGGACGGCGGGCCGAGGCGGCCGAGGCGTTGCGCGCCGTTCCCGATCCGCCCCATGATCTCCTCGCCGAGGCGCTGTGGGCCCTCCTCGCCCGAGCCGCGCTGTCGCTGGGCGATCTCCCGGCCCTTCGGCGGGCGCACGCCGCGCTGCTCCCGGCCGCAGGCGAACTGGCGGGGGCCGCGAGCGGCCTGATCAGCCTCGGCCCGGTCTCGGCGATCCTTGCCGAGATGGCCCTCCACTCGGGTCGGCGTCACCAGGGGCAAAGTAGCTGTGAGTGATCGGCTCCCATCATCCGACGGAGAGTCCGGACCGCATCGTGGCCGTTCATCGGCCCCGTGAGAAAACCGGTATCCCAGACGACTGCGGAGCGCTATGGCTTCGCATCCTGATCAAGGATGCTACCGGGAGGCTGTGACCTGGTCTTTCTCGCTACTTTGAGCGAAAGCGCCCAGGTCATCGACCCGCCGCAGCGCCTTGGCCGGCTCCGTGCCCGAGGTCCGCGTCGACGCCCGCCGCCGCTCCTCCAGCACAGAAACTCCACTGGCATGGCCGGAAACCGTAGAAGCGCGGCGTTTCCGGAAGATCACCCAAGGTAACTTCATGAACACCGAAACCTCACACCCCCACCCGGCTCGGGACCCGCAAAACACCATGATCATTCTCAGCGATAACCGCTGTTCCTGGATTCCTCAACCCCGGACACCGTCTTCGACAGGCGGCCGGCTCACGGGCGCTTCAAGGATCAGGGGCCGACGATGATGCTCAGTTGCGCGAGGTCGGCAGCGGCTCGGTGAGGCCGGCGCCGAACCAGATCCGCAGCGCCTCGTCCAGGCTCTCATCGGGGGTTCCGGCCCAGGCCACGTACCCGTCGGGCCGCAGGAGCACTGCCTGCGGCGCCTGCGCGGGCATGACTTTCACGTGGGAGTGCTGGACGCGGAGGCTACCGGTGGGGTCGAGTAGCAACGGCAGGGCTTGCGATGCGGGCTCGTGGAACTGGGCGGGCAGGTCCGTCAGGAAGCGGCCGAGGAGCGGGTGCGGCGGGGCGGGCATCGGATAGGGCAGATCTGCGCCGGCCAGGAGGGCGGCGATGCGGCGGCGGTTGACCTCCTCGGACAGCAGCTCGCCGAAGAGCTCGCGCAGTGCAGTGACCTCCGGCCCGGGAGTGGTCAGGGCGAGCTGGGCCTTGGAGTGCATCGCGACGCGCAGGGCGGCGGGGCGGCGTTCGGCCTGGTAGGTGTCGAGCAGGCCGCGCGGGGCCCAGCCGCGTACGGTCGCGGCAAGTTTCCAGGCCAGGTTCGCGGCGTCTTGCAGGCCCAGGTTGAGCCCAGGGGCGCCCATGGCGGAGTGGACGTGGGCGGCGTCCCCAGCCAGGAACACCCTGTCTTGGCGATAGCGGTCGGCCACGCGGGTGTTGCGCCCGTTCAGGCGGCGCAGCAAGTGCGGGCCGTCGCCGGCGGGGGCGGCCAGGGGCAGGTCGGCACCGGCCACGCGGGCCAGGCTGGCGCGCAGCTCGGCAATGGTCATCGGCACCTCGTCGCCGGGCACGAACCCGCCCCACTCCATCGAGCTCACGGTCAGGACGCCGGGTCCGGTTGGAAGCATGGCGTAGGCGCCGCGCTCGGTCCGGTGCCAGGTGTACAGTCCGAACGTGCCGATACCCGGCACCTCCAGCTCGGCATGTTCGGGCCGCAGAGTCGCGCCGGGTACGGTGACCTGGGCGGCACGGCTGACGATGTCGCTCTGGGTCACTCCGGGGAAATCGATGTCCGCGAGCTTCCTGACCGTGCTGTGCCCGCCGTCGCAGCCGACCAGATAGCGGGTGCTCAGCTTGTACGGGCCAGCAGGACCGGTCACGCTCAGCGTGACGCTCTGGGCGTCTTGCGCGAGGTCGGTCAGCTCGTGTCCGCGCCGGATCTGCACTCCGAGCTCGACTGCCCGGCGCTCGAGCTGCTCCTCCAGCTCCGGCTGCTTGATCTGCATGCCGGTCAGGGGGTTGTCCTCGAGGTCGGCCAGATTCAGCGGCAGCGCGCCGAAGGCGAAGGCGGGCGCGGGTCCGGGCCGCCCGCGGCCCAGGCCACGTCGGTGTAGCAGATGCACGACCTGGCCGATGATGGCGTTGGCCTTGGGCTGGTCACTGCGGCACGGCAGGCGTTCGATGACCAGTGGCCTTATGCCGGCCAGGCCAAGCTCGCAGGCCAGCATCAGCCCATTGGGGCCTCCGCCGACGATGACGATCTCCTCGCTCACGTGTCTCCTTGCGTCAATGGGTCCGGAAGTCCCGCCGCCAGCTGCTGTAGCGCGTCACGCAGCAGCGGAACGATCGGGACGGGCGGGTCGGCGTACAGCCAGTGCCCCACGGCGGCCTGCACGGCGGCGGTAACGGTGACGGCGACCAGGTGGGGGTAGAGGTCGCGGCCTGGATCGCTGCCGGTGCGCTCGGCCACCGCGGCCGCCAGCTCCTGCTGGGAGGCGAAGGCCAGCTTCAGCGCCTCGGCCCGCAAGCTGGGTTCGTCGACCAGCAACCGGGTGGCCGCCAGTCGCTCCGGCTCGGGGGCAGTAGCTTCGGGGCCGGTATGCCGCTCCCACGCCTGGACCGTCGCCTCCGTCAGCGCCTGCCACAACGGTTCATGGGCGGGCCGCGTGCGCAGCGCCGCAACCTGGTGCGCGGCCCGGTCGGTGTGGCGGGCGGCCAGCGCCTCGTACTTGCTGGAGAAGTAGTTGCTGAACGTGCGCGTGGACACGCCGGCCTCGGCGGCGATGTCCTCGATCCGTACGTTCTCCAGCCCCCGCTCCAGCGTCAGCCGCAGTGCCGCACTCATCAGCGCCTCGCGCGTGGCCTGCTTCTTGCGTTCCCTCAACCCGCTCACGCGATCAACCGTATCCAAAAAAATTGCCGTCTACGCAAATTTTCTGATTACGCAAACTAAGCAAAGTGGTGGACTCGGCCTCTCGGCGGAAGATCTCGCGGCAGCCGGACACGGCGAGAGCGTGCGCGCTGCGGCGGGATCCGCACGACGCCCACGATCACTATGTGAGTCCGCCCCGGCGACACCTTCGTCATCACCCGCCTGTCGCGCGCCGCACGATCCCCGCGCCACCTGCTGGACTTGGCGGCGCAGCTCCGCCAGGTATCGGCGCGCCGTCCTGACTTGGGGATACGCCCCTACTTTGCGGCCTATGACACCACCCCGAGCGGAGGGCCTCGAAAAGTGCTCCACCCGACGTCATGAGATCAACCATTAGTAAAGTTTCCTATTGACAGGGCGCCGTACGGGCATGTTACATGCGTCTTAATTTAAGAAGTGAACGAGCCAGAAGGACCCCCCATGCGCCTGCAACGCGCCCGATCAGTGCTCGCTCTGACATCCGGGTTCGCGCTCGTCGCGACCGCCCTCACCCTCACCGTCACCCCCGCCTCCGCCGCCGTCGGCCAGATCACCGGGTACGGCGGCAAGTGCGTGGACGTGGCCGGTGCCACCCCGGCCAACGGCACCCAGATCCAGCTCTACACCTGCAACGGCACCAACGCCCAGCAGTGGACCACCGGCACCGACGGCACCATCCGGGCCCTCGGCAAGTGCATGGACGTGGCCGCCGCCAGCACCGCCAACGGAACCCGGGTGCAGCTCTACGACTGCAACGGCAGCGCCGCCCAGGTCTGGACCGCCCAGGCCGACGGCACCCTGCGCGCGCTCGGCAAGTGCCTGGACGCCACCGGGCCCAGCTCCGCCGACGGCACCCCGCTCCAGATCTGGGACTGCTCCACCGGCGCCAACCAGCGCTGGACCCTCCCGACCCCGCCGCCGACCGGATCCAACCCCGACCTCGGGCCGAACGTGAGCATCTTCGACCCGACGATGCCCGCCTCGACCATCCAGTCCCGGCTGAACACCGTCTTCAACCAGCAGCAGAGCAACCAGTTCGGCGGCAACCGCTTCGCGTTGCTGTTCAAGCCCGGTACGTACAACGTGGACGTGAACGTCGGCTTCTACACCCAGGTCCTCGGGCTCGGGTTGCTGCCCGACCAGGTCAACGTCAACGGGCCCGTCCACGCCGAGGCCGACTGGTTCCAGGGCAACGCCACCCAGAACTTCTGGCGTGGGGCCGAGAACCTGTCCGTCACCCCGCCCGGCGGCAACGACCGGTGGGCGGTGTCGCAGGCGGCGCCGTACCGGCGGATGCACCTGCGCGGGAACCTCCAGCTGGACGACGGCGGCTGGTCCAGTGGCGGGCTCTTCGCCGACAGCCGGATCGACGGGCAGGTCCGCTCGGGCTCGCAGCAGCAGTGGCTGACCCGCAACACCGAGATGGGCAGCTGGACGGGCTCCAATTGGAACATGGTCTTCGTCGGGGCCACCAACGCCCCCGCCGGGAACTTCCCCAACCCGCCGTACACGCGGGTGGCCACCACCCCGGTGGTCCGGGAGAAGCCCTTCCTGTACATCGACCAGGCCGGGAACTACCAGGTCTTCGTCCCGGCCCTCCGGACCAACTCGACCGGCACCTCCTGGTCGGGTGGGAACCCTTCGGGGAGCTCGCTCCCGCTCAGCCAGTTCTTCATCGTCAAACCCGGGCACACCGCGGCCAACATCAACGCCGCGCTGGCCGCCGGGCAGGACCTCCTGGTCACCCCGGGTGTCTACCGCCTCAACGACACGATCCGGGTCACCCGGGCCAACACCGTCGTGCTCGGGCTCGGCCTGGCCACCTTCATCCCCGACAACGGCGTCACCGCGATGACCGTCGCCGACGTGGACGGGGTGAAGGTCGCCGGGATCCTCTTCGACGCGGGCCCGGTCAACTCGCAGATGCTCCTCCAGGTCGGCCCGGCCGGGTCCACCGCCGGGCACGCAGCCAACCCGACCTCCCTCCACGACGTGTACTTCCGCGTCGGCGGCGCGGCGGTCGGCAAGGCCAGCCAGAGCCTGGTCGTCAACAGCAACAACGTGATCGGCGACCACCTCTGGATCTGGCGCGGCGACCACGGCTCCGGCATCGGCTGGAACAGCAACACCGCGGCCAACGGGCTGACCGTGAACGGCAACGACGTCACCATGTACGGGCTGTTCGTCGAGCATTACCAGCAGCACCAGACGGTCTGGAACGGCAACGGCGGGCGGACGTACTTCTACCAGAACGAGATGCCCTACGACCCGCCCAACCAGGCCGCATGGATGAACGGCAGCACCCAGGGCTACGCGGCCTACAAGGTCGCTCCCTCCGTCACCACCCACGAGGCGTGGGGTCTGGGCAGCTACTGCTACTTCAACGTCAACCCCGGCGTGGTCGCCGCCCGCGCCTTCGAAGTGCCCAACACTCCGGGCGTACGGTTCCACAACATGGTCACCGTCTCACTCGGCGGCGTGGGTACCATCCGCAACATCATCAACACCACCGGCGGCCCCTCCAACTCGTCAACCAACGTCGCGAACCTGGTCAACTACCCCTGACCGGCGCTTAACCACCCTGCCCGGGGGCCGGCGGCGGCGGGGGGCGGGGGGGGGGGGGGGAGGAGGAGGCGGAACCGTTCAAT